>NZ_JCAUBA010000033.1:0-60510 GCF_059692235.1 Paenibacillus sp. J2R1T-4
AACGAGTCTAGCTTGTTTTTGGCCATATGGCCGTTAAAACTTGCACGTTCGTTGTTCAGTTTTCAAGGAACAATCTTGCTGTCTTCCGGTGAGAACCTTCCGAACAGCGACTTTATTAAGGTACCACATTTGCCTATTCCATTGCAACTACTTTTTTCAAAGTATCCTTTAAGTATCAGCAGTTGAGCGGACAAGCTTTTTTGTGGCGAAGACTAATTTATCATATCTATGCATAAGAAGTCAAGCATTACTAATAAATTCTTTTTTATCGACATTTAAACACACATTTATTGTGTTCTGGCATTACGGCCCCGCACGTATTTGGACAATTCCTTTGGGGATGCAAGCCTTGCATACATTCTGAAAATAACTTTGTATCTCTGCTCGATCGCGCTCTTCACTTCTTGATCAATACGTGTATCTTTCAGATCGAAGAGCATCTCATCCAACTCTTTACGAAGCACGTAATCCAGCTCTTTGCATTCTCTTTGATTAAATAAAAATCCTAACATCCGGCTAACAAGCCCCCTTGGCCGGCAGTGAATGACTTGCTCGAATCTGCCGCTTTACTGTTATGCACAGAAAATGGCAATTTTATGAATCCGACGTTCACTTTTTTTCAAAGTCCCATAACCCAAGGGGTAATCGTACTTTCAATAATGGCAGCGACCAACAGACTTACAACAAGCCCCAAACATAACGCAGGCGTTATGCGCATAAATTGCAACACTTCAGCTTTGCTTGCAGCACGCCCCCTCGGACTTAGAATGCTTAACAGTCCTTTGAATAAGATGGCCCCAAAGCGAATTCCGAATGCGGATGCGATGACAATGGCGGGAATTTCTATGATGCCGTGAGGCAATATACCCTTCAACATCAATCCAAGCTGCTCGCTTTGAACTTGATTCTCAGCCAAATACCCTAGAATCATCCCATTAATAACAAGAAAGAACACAGGTATAAAGGCGAAAAGCGCTCCTGCGAATACCATCAGAATGCTTTTGAAGGTATTGTTCAGAAAGATCACCCCAAACAAATAGAGCTTCGTATTAGGCTTGTCCTCAATCATACGCGCGAGCTCCCTTAATCCGTCAATCTGACTTTGAATAAAAGCATCGAAGCTCTCTGAATAACCGTAGCCAAGCACGATCCCAACTAGGAATATCAATGAAGAAGCAATCCAATACTTATTCATGACGATCGTCATATATCGATACAACAATTGAAATTTAAACATCTGCATAACCTCCTTCTGTCCAATTAAACAAGCATGAAGTTTGTGGTACGAGCATATAAATGCTTTAAATCAGCATAAACAAGCTGTGTGCTCAGATGCATTCTGAGGCTCAAGCGGTGAAGGAGGATATAAAAATCGTGAACTTCTTTTATGTTATTAACGGCAGAAAGATCAAGCAGGTATTCATTATGTGTATTGCCGTATTGTTCGCGGCCGGGGTGCTATACTCCGAGAAGGACAATATCACAGTGTTCTCGCAGGGCGAACCTTCCGCTATTTATAGCGTCGAGACAGACAAGAAGGTGCTCGCTCTGACGTTCGACATCAGTTGGGGAGACAAACGCACAGAACCGATTCTGAAAATTTTGCAAGAACAAGGCGTCAAAAATGCTACCTTTTTCTTATCCTCTCCATGGAGCCAGACCCACCAAGAGATTGTAAAGAAAATTATAGACGCTGGCTATGAAATTGGAAGCCACGGGCACAAACATGTGAATTACAGCGGGTTGAATGATGAGGAAATCCGGACACAGATCGAGACCGCTCATCAGATTCTAAGCGATATTACCGGTAAAGCACCAAACCTGATTCGTCTACCCAACGGAGATTTTGACAAACGTGTCCTTCAGATCGCAAATGAGATGAACTACAAAGTTATTCAATGGGATACGGATTCGCTGGATTGGATGAATAAGGGAACAGACAACATCATTAATCGAGTTGTGACCAAAGCTCACCCTGGTGATATCGTACTCTTGCACGCGAGCGATTCAGTCAAACAAACACATGAAGCATTACCCGCCATTATCAGCGACCTCCGCAGCAAAGGCTTTGAATTTGTTAATGTAAGTCAATTGATTCAACAGACTAGTGTTACTCAAAAAGAAGCCGAGAAATCGACGATGCAGCATTCCAAATAGATCCATCTGAACAAAAAGAGCTAATGCGTTAGCTCTTTTTTTGTTTCTAGAATTTTATGAAGCTGCATAATTTGCCATGCATTACACACCAAGAGCGGGACAATCATAAAGATAGCGTAAGAACTCCCTGTCTCATCCAAGCTGAATGCCGGAACAGCCTCAAGAATCGTAACTGCACTCATGAAGAATAATGTCGGGATAAAAGCAGAATTATTCGTTTGTTTCACTTTCCAGTAGGCTACCCCTACAGATACAATCAGAATGAAAAGCGGCATGATGCAAAAGGAAAGCAAGGTACGATCGGTGCCTTCATAATTGCTGTATCTGATATAAGCCAAATCGACAATTGCAATTAGTACAAATAAGCCCTGCAAAATAGTCCAGTAAATCATTTTACGTCGAAAAAATCCAAGTGCTATAAAACGAACGGTCAAATAAGCGAAAAAGCCCATCTGACTTAATACACTAATCATACTTGCTCCAAAAATCATAAAAATCCACTCGTAGGCGCCAACAGACACGCCAAGAAATACAAAATTCTCATCATAACCTTTTAACAAGGCTCCTGTTAACATTCCTGCTACCGTTCCAATTAATAATGTAGTCCAGAACAAATAGCCCCATTTCCTAAGCGTCAATTTGGTCCCCTCCGTACTTTCTGCAAATATCCAAGTGCCTAATCTCGATTGTACCAAGCCATCCAACAAAAAGCCAATACCCGGCGGGATATTTGATCACGCTAAACAAATACTAAAGGAAAATGATCTGTGAAGGGAGCAATCTGAATCATGAATGCAAAATGCATACGTTGGATTCCCGTCCTTCTTCTTCCTTTGTTAGCTTCTTGCGGAAGCGGATCGGGTCAAGCCAGCTCACAAAACAGCGCCGGGGGCTACAAGGAAACCAAATCCATGGTGCTTGATATCCTAAAAACTGAGGAAGGTAAGAAGGCTATTATGGAGGCTTCATTAAGTGAATCGAATTCGCAAATGAAGCTGCTCTCTACGGACACTGGGCAACAAGTCCAATTGGCAGTAAAGGATATATTGACCGCTCAAGATACGGACGTAGTCATTCGCAAAATAATGGCGGATCCGAAATTTGCGGGGGATTTCGCTAAAGCGATCCAAAAACAGAACAAACAGCTGCAAAAAGACCTGATGAAGGATCCGGAATATCAGAAGCAAATGATGGATTTGATGAAGAACCAGGAATTCGAAAAGCTCGTGATGGAGATCATGAAATCAACGCCTTATCGCGCTCAGACCATGACAGTCATGCAAGATGCGTTCCAGAGCCCGCTTGTCAAAGCACAGATGCTCGAATTGTTGCAGAAAGTTGTACAAGAACAAGCTAACCCGACTGAAAAAAAGGAAAAGGACGGTAAAGAGCAGGGCAAGAAAGATGAACAAGGTAAGGAAAAGGATAAAGAAGCAAGTAAGTGACAGGGAGAAGAAAAGGATTGGATCTGTGCCCTTACAGGCAGTATCCAATCCTTTTATTGTCCTCTTACACTCGATTGATTAGCTCTTCAGCTACACTGAGGTATATCTGACCAGCAGCCGAATCCGCTTTATATACAGAAGGAGAATAATCCGGTTCCGAAGGATGGTTATCTGGCGCACCCAGTGGAATTTGTGCCAGCAGCTTGGTGTGCAGCTCTTCAGCTAACTTCCCGCCGCCGCCGCGTCCGAACACGTAGTCCTTCTCGCCGCATTTGCTGCATTCATAATAGGCCATATTCTCCACTACACCAAGAATTTCATGATTGGTATGAACAGCCATAGCTCCTGCTCGCGCTGCAACAAATGCTGCTGTAGCATGTGGGGTAGTTACGATGATTTCTTTACTCTGCGGGATCATCTGATGCACATCAAGAGCAATATCTCCTGTACCAGGAGGAAGATCCAACAACAAATAGTCTAGATCCCCCCAATTGACTTCGTTGAAGAAATTTTTGAGCATTTTGCCTAACATAGGACCGCGCCATATAATCGGAGCATTATCTTCGACGAAGAATCCCATCGATATGACTTTTACCCCATGTCGTTCTACTGGTATGATCAGGTCATTCACTAGCTGCGGCCGATCCTCTATCCCCATCATATCCGGAATGCTGAAGCCATATATATCTGCATCCATGATTCCTACTCTTTTGCCCAGCCTTGCAAGAGCAACTGCCAAGTTCACAGTTACTGTGGACTTACCCACTCCACCCTTGCCGCTTGCGATTGCTATAAAGTTAACGTTGGACTCGGGCCCTAACAAACCTTTACTCGTTGAAGGTGCATGAGGATGCTGAACCTGTGGCGGAGCCGGGTTGTCGGATGAGGCAGCATTGCGCTTAGCTACTTCATTCCGCTCGAAATCACTTATCGCTCGAATTCTGACATGTACTTCATGGACACCCTTCGATTGAAGTGCCTGAACCGCTTGCTCCTTCAACGTTGCCGCATAGTCCTCGCCTTCCTTGGAGGCAATGAGGCTAACGGAGACATTGTTCTCTTTGATCATAATATCCCGCACGAACTGTAAGGAAACTAAAGACTGTTTGTATTCCACATCCTGCAAGAAGCTTAATGCCTCTAATACTTGCTCTCTCGAAATCATGGCGTCCCCCGGTATGATAAAGATAGTATATTTGTACTCATCTCTGTATTATATCATACGTTCTGCCTTCTCCAAATTACTTTCCTTCGGAGCCCTCTGCGGAGAATTTCAGCACACCCCTATAGATGGAATCCGCCACTTTTCGTTGATACTGATCATTACCCATTTGCTTGGCCTCTCCGGGGTTCGATAAGAATCCAACTTCTACAAGGGCGGCTGGAATCGTTAATGCTTTCAAAAGGTATACGGTATCTGCAGGCTTCGGCACACGATCCGTGTTGTTCAAATTTCGCTTGAGTTCTTCTTGAATGGATTTCGCCAGTTTAAGATTTTTCTCGTTTGTTGCGGAATAAAAGGTTTGTGCTCCTGACCATTTAGCGGACGGAAAGCTGTTCAAGTGAATGCTCACTAGTAAATCAGCTTTTTGCTTCTCAATGAGTTCGGCTCGTTTCAGAAGATCCTCTGTCTTGCGCTTACTGTAGCCTCTCGTTCCCTCCTCTGCCAAATCTTTGTCCTCTTCCCGCGTCATGATGACAATAGCGCCGGATTGCTGCAGATAGTCCCTTAAATACAGTGCAATGGACAGGGTTACTTCTTTCTCGATGAGCCCCTCTTTACTTACCGCTCCTCCATCCGGGCCGCCGTGTCCTGCATCAATGGCAATGACTTTACCGGATAAAGGCAACGTCCAATGAGACCAGGTTCTTGTGGCTGGCAGTTCATAAGTAAATAGGAAAATCATAAGCATCACCATTGCGGCCATCATTGCAAGCTTAAACCATCCATGACCATTCACCCAAAATACAATTCTTGCTCTCGGTCGTCTCATAACAAAAATCCACCCCAGTTCCCCTAGACTGATACTCCAATCTATATGGGACAGGGTGGACAAATATGCTATTGATTCGAGCTGCTTGGGACCAAGCTTTCGTTCATTCCGTCAATTAATACTTTCGCAACCTCTGGACGAGTGAACTCGGCGGGAGGGCAAATTCCATCACGGAGCAGTGCACGTACCTTTGTACCAGATAAATGCAAATGATGGCTCTTGTCGTGCGGGCAAGTCTTAGATGTGGCCATATTCCCGCATTTGGTGCAGAAGAAGCTGTGCTCGAAGAATAAAGGAGTTATTCCTAGCTCGTCAGGGGTAAAGTTCTTGAAAATTTCCTGCGCCTCATAAGTTCCGTAATAATCGCCAACACCAGCGTGATCCCGTCCCACGATAAAATGAGTGCAACCGTAGTTTTTGCGTACCATAGCGTGAAAAATAGCTTCTCTTGGTCCTGCATAACGCATCGCCGCTGGGAATACACCCAAGAAAACACGTTGTTTAGGATAGTAGTGCTCTAGAAGAACCAGATAGCTCTCCATTCTGACATCTGCTGATATATCATCAGACTTGGTTTCACCTACAAGCGGATTAAGGAATAAAGCATCTACGATTTCTAACGCAGTTTTCTGAATATATTCATGTGCGCGATGAACAGGGTTACGGGTCTGAAATCCAACGACCGTCTTCCAGCCATTCTGGGAAAATCGTTTACGTGTCTCTGCTGGATCAAAATAATATTCTTGAAATTTGCTCGGCTGTGGACGATTCAAAACTTGCACAGGTCCGCCCAACTGGTAAGGAGAGCGTTCAAATAGCTTCTGGACCCCAGGATGCTCGGGATCGTCGGTCTTGAATACTTTTACTGCTTCCTCCCGTTGATCTACCTTATAGATGCTTCTAACGTCCTGAATGGCATACACAACGCCGTCTTCCCCAACAAGGGCAACTTGCTCCCCTACTGTTAGCTGACCAGCAAGTTCTTCTTCAATAGGCAGTGTGATCGGAATACTCCATACTGTTCCATCCGCCAATCTCATACGACTCACAACGGAGCGGTAATCAGCCTCTTCCAGAAATCCGATTAACGGAGAAAATGCTCCAATTGCAATAAGGTCAAGATCGGAGATCGTCCATGTATTGATTTTGATTTGACGTAATGAGCTTGCTTGTTCTAATAACGCTTGACGCCGATCCTCACTGACTAGTCTATTTATCAAAGTTCCGCCGTGCGGTTTAATGGTTTCAGACATTTGAATTAACCCTCCTTATTTATGAAGTCCGCATTCTGTTTTGTCATTGCCTGCCCATCGTCCTGCTCTTGGATCTTCACCAGGAAGTACCTGACGCGTGCATTTCTCACAACCAATACTCGGGTAATAATTGTCATGTAAAGGATTATAAGTGACATTATGTTGGCGAATATAATTCCATACATCTTCAGAGGTCCAACTAGCCAACGGATTAAATTTCACTAGTCCGAACTTCGTATCGTACTCAACTTTTTTGGCATTTGCCCGGGTCGGGGCCTGGTCTCTGCGAATTCCTGTTATCCAAGCCTCGAATTGGCTAAGAATATCAGTGAGCGGTTCAACCTTTCTAATATTGCAGCAGCCGTTCGGATTCGACTTCCACATTTCCTCTCCATGCAAGCCCGACTGCTCCTCTAAGGTTAGTTTTGGTTTAACCTGAATAAAATCGATGTTGTATTCTTCGGCAAGTTTGTCACGGGTATCATAGGTTTCTTGGAAATGCAGATCGGTATCTAAGTAAAATATCTTTGTCCCGGGTCTCGTCTTGTGAATCATATCAATAATAACTACGTCTTCAGCTCCGAAGCTGCAGGCGAATGTAATATTAGGAAAGGTATCTACCGCCCATGCGATAAGAGCTTCTGGGGAGTCGTTTTCATACTGCTCGGCAGCTTGCTGGATCAATTGTTCTTTTTCAAATAAATTCATGGTAATTAATATCCTCCTTATAATCATTTCCGTTTAATCCCCAGTATACAGATGGGGTTTGTGAACTATATTCCTAGTATAAGTCATTTTGATATAAAGTCAATCCTTTCCTTATATGTTTTCCCATTTCTGAACTAGTTTACGGGCAGTTAATTATGAGTGTGTATGAGTCCATATAAATAATAAAAACCTCTTCCCGTCGAATTGACGAAAAGAGGTCTTCTTGTTTGTTGAAATTAACGTTTGGAGAATTGAGGCGCACGACGAGCTGCTTTCAAGCCGTACTTCTTACGTTCCTTCATACGTGGATCACGAGTCAGGAAGCCTGCTTTTTTGAGCGATGGACGGTATTCTGGATCTACCTTAAGTAAAGCACGAGAAATACCGTGACGGATTGCTCCTGCTTGTCCAGTTGTTCCACCACCGTTAGCTAATACGAGGATATCGTATTTGCCAAGTGTTTCAGTCAGGTTCAACGGTTGTTTAACGATTAACTTCAAAGTTTCCAAACCGAAGTATTCATCCAGGTTACGATTATTGATAATAATCCGGCCTTCACCAGGTATTAGGCGAACGCGCGCAACAGAATGCTTACGACGGCCGGTTCCATAGTATTGAACTTGTGCCATGAATCGGTCCTCCCTCTAATTATCCGCGAAGTTCCCAGACTTGCGGTTGTTGTGCTGCATGTGGATGCTCAGAACCGGCATACACGTTAAGTTTACCTTTCAACTTATCGCCAAGGCGATTCTTCGGAAGCATGCCATACACCGCAAGCTCGATCATACGATCAGGACGTTTGTTAAGCATCTCTTGTGCAGAGGTAACTTTCAAACCACCCGGATGTTGGGAGTGACGATAGTACATTTTCTTCTGAAGCTTCTTACCAGTCAAAACAACTTGCTCTGCATTGATTACAATTACGAAATCTCCGGTGTCTACATGTGGTGTAAATTCCGGCTTGTTCTTACCGCGCAGAATCGAAGCAACTTCACTTGCCATACGGCCAAGTGTTTGGCCAGCTGCATCGACGATGTACCATTTGCGCTCAACTTGCTCAGGTTTCGCCATATATGTGGTACGCATTCGCATGATCCTCCTAAAATTATATCCATACTTACATGTCATTATCGTTGTGTTAATCTTGTTGGTGGCTATCATCGAAACTCGGGGCAGTGGGTTTGCCAATTTCGAAAAGCCAACTTATATATTACATGAAATCAAGAGCGGAATCAAGGATTATTTCTGGGTATCTGCATAAAAAACTTCCCATAACATTAACCCATGCGCCATAGCAGTAGGACCTGCATGACTCCGGTCGCGAGCTTGCAAAATCCCTTTCATCTCAGCGCTTGTGCGTTTTCCTTCTCCGATCTCGATCAATGTTCCAACCAAGATACGCACCATGTGCTGCAGGAAGCCGCTGCCGCTGAAAAAGATATGAAGCAGGCCTTCCTGCTCTTTATAATCCACATACGCCTCAAACAGTGTACGAACGTGAGAACGCTTGGTCGATCGAGTAGAGCAAAAGGATGTAAAATCATGCTCTCCAATCAAACATTCCAAAGCCTTGACCATTTCGTTCACGTCAAGAGGTGTAGGATGGTGAAACTGCAATTGACGTTGGAAAACATCCGGCGTTCGGTTGCAGTTAATGGTGTAGCGATATGTTTTGCGTTTAGCGGAATGACGAGCATGAAAGCTGAGTGGTACCTCATGAGCTTCTGTGACCAGAATATCATCAGGAAGCCATGTATTGAGCGCTAATGCCCAACGACGAACTGGAATTTGCGATTCGGTCACAAAGTTGACGATCTGCTGACGAGCATGTACACCTGCGTCCGTTCGACCCGAGGAGATCACTTCAATGGTTTCCCCGGTTAACCGCTTCAAAGCCTTTTCGAATTCATCCTGGACGGTATTCCCTCCAGGCTGCTTTTGAAATCCGTAATAACGCGTACCTTCATAGCTAACAACCATGCATACGTTTCTCATGATAAGCCTCGACTCCAACACAACGAAAGAACATATTCCCCACAAGAATCTTAAATAAACGGCTCTGCCGTCTTCAGGAAGACGGCTCATCGTTTCGATATGACTCTACAAAAAAAGGGCTTCATCAGAACCAATTGATTCTGTCCACCCTTATCCGTTCCGTTCGTTATTAAGCGCGATCTACCAGTTCCAAGTATACCATAGGAGCTGAATCTCCACGGCGGGGTCCTAGTTTAAGAATGCGCGTGTAACCACCCGGACGCTCGGAGTAACGAGTTGCTAGTTCCGAGAAAAGCTTTTGGATTGCATCCTGTTCAGAGTTAGCAGTAGTTTCACGACGAACAAATGCAGCTGCTTGACGGCGAGCGTGCAAATCTCCACGTTTAGCTAGCGTAATCAATCTCTCGGCAACGCCGCGGATTTCTTTTGCTTTAGCCTCTGTAGTTTGGATGCGCTCATATAAGAAAAGATCAGTTACTAGATCACGATATAATGCTTTACGCGAACTAGCATCACGATTTAACTTGCGGTATAAAGCCATTTCATTTACCTCCTTCTGTAATTAATCCTCGGTGCGCAAGCCTAATCCCAGTTCTTCCAGCTTCTCTTGTACTTCTTCCAAGGATTTGCGGCCTAGATTACGAACCTTCATCATATCCTCTTCCGTTTTGGTGATCAGCTCTTGTACCGTATTAATTCCTGCACGCTTCAAACAGTTGTAGGAACGAACGGAAAGGTCCAGTTCTTCAATCGTCATTTCAAGAACTTTCTCTTTCTTATCTTCTTCCTTCTCCACCATGATTTCAGCATCTTTAGCTTCATCCGTCAATCCTACAAACAGCATCAGATGCTCTGTAAGGATCTTGGCACCAAGACTAACCGCTTCCTCAGGTCGAATACTTCCATCGGTCCACACTTCGAGGGTTAGTTTGTCATAGTTCGTCACTTGACCGACACGGGTATTCTCTACGCTGTAGTTCACGCGAGTGATCGGAGTATAGATCGAATCCACCGGAATTACACCGATCGGTTGATCATCTCTCTTATTCTTATCCGCTTGTACATAGCCTCTACCGCGGTTTGCATGAATGCGCATATGCAATCTTGCATCAGCCGCTAATGTTGCAATGTGCAGGTCGGGGTTAAGGATCTCAACATCACTATCCGCGCGAATATCTCCGGCGACGATATTACCTCCGCCTTCGGCATCGATTTCAAGCACCTTTTCCTCGTCGGAATGAATCTTTAATGAGAGTCCCTTGAGATTGATGATGACTTCTGTAACGTCCTCCATCACTCCTGGGATCGTCGAGAACTCGTGAAGCACTCCGTCGATTTGAACGGAATTGACCGCTGCACCCGGCAATGATGAGAGCAGGATGCGGCGCAAGGAGTTGCCCAACGTTGTACCGTAGCCACGCTCCAACGGCTCAATGATAAATTTACCATACGTGCCATCTTCGTTCAGCTGAACGGTTTCAATTTTTGGCTTTTCGATTTCGATCATGAACTTAACCCTCCTTGAAAACGTCGTTTCCCTCTGGATAACTGAAAACGCAAAAAGTTATAGTATGCCTATCGTTCACATTCATTATTCACATGTTTTGGATAATTATACTATACTTGCTCCTGAAATCCTATTAGACACGACGACGTTTTGGCGGTCTGCAACCGTTATGAGGAATTGGAGTTACGTCCTTGATCAGATTAACTTCCAAGCCAGCAGCTTGCAACGAACGAATCGCAGCTTCGCGGCCTGCGCCAGGACCTTTAACCATAACCTCAACACTCTTCATTCCATGTTCCATTGCAGCTTTTGCAGCAGATTCAGCAGCCATTTGCGCAGCAAATGGAGTGCTCTTCCGTGAACCCTTGAAGCCCAGGTTACCGGAGCTTGCCCAGGAAATTGCATTACCATGTGGATCCGTAATCGTTACGATCGTGTTGTTAAATGTGGAGCGAATATGAGCAACTCCGGTATCGATATTTTTGCGGTCACGACGTTTTGTACGAACCGCTGCTTTTTTCGGTTTAGCCATGAGAGTCATCCCTCCTTATTATTTCTTCTTATTCGCAACAGTACGGCGTGGTCCCTTACGAGTACGCGCGTTAGTCTTAGTACGTTGTCCACGAACGGGTAGTCCGCGACGGTGACGAATTCCGCGGTAGCAACCGATATCAACCAGACGCTTGATATTGATCGCAATTTCACGACGAAGGTCGCCTTCTACTTTAACTGTTTTGTCGATTGCTTCACGCAATTTGCTTACTTCGTCTTCAGTGAGGTCACGAACGCGAGTAGCGGAGCTGATTCCTGTTGTAGCAAGAATGTTCTGAGCTGTCTTTTGTCCGATACCAAAAATGTACGTCAATGCGATTTCCACACGTTTGTCACGGGGTAAGTCTACACCTGCTATACGAGCCATTGAATCGATGCACCTCCTTTAACCTTGTTTTTGTTTATGCTTCGGATTTTCACAAATGACCATTACAGCGCCTTTGCGACGAATGACTTTACATTTTTCACAAATCGGTTTGACCGACGGTCTTACCTTCATGGTTTATTACCTCCTAATACTTCCTAAGAGACATCGTAAGCAATGCTTAGAAACGATTATTTGAAACGGTAAGTGATTCGCCCTCTTGTTAAATCGTAAGGCGACAGCTCTACCGTAACTTTATCACCTGGCAGGATTCGGATAAAGTGCATCCGGATTTTACCTGATACATGTGCTAATACTTTATGCCCGTTCTCAAGCTCTACTTTGAACATTGCGTTCGGTAGCGGCTCAATCACAGTGCCTTCGACTTCAATAACATCTTCTTTAGCCACCGTCATTCTCCTTTCTGCTGTGCATCGTATTGTTGGGACTCAACAAACTTGTTCAATGCATAACGAAGCTTTGCGTTGGTAACACGACCGGTTTCATTTAAGCTGTCAGCAACCTCGCTGCTAATGTGCGGCAGCAGGTGAAGGTGGAGGATATTCTTCTTCTTGGGCTGGTCGAATTTGCGTTTGTCTCCGTCTGCAATCCATACAAATCGGTTATCTTCCAGGCGAACCACAACTGCATATTGATCCTGCTCCCTACCTCGCAATACTCGAGCGAGTTGTCCGAGTGCCGGTTGCTTGTCAGCATCCGTATTCATAGGGCATAATCCTCGCACAGGGTTAGGATCTCATAACCGTCGGCTGTAATAGCGATCGTATGCTCGAAGTGCGCACACAGGGATCCATCTACGGTCACGACCGTCCAATTGTCCTGCAGCGTCTTCACATATCGTTCTCCTATATTCACCATTGGCTCTATAGCGAGTACCATTCCTGGCTTCAACCGCGGTCCTCGATCTGGAAGCCCATAATTCGGAATTTGCGGTTCTTCATGCAAGTTTTGACCGATTCCATGTCCGACATACTCTCGAACAATAGAAAACCCTTGATCTTCCACAGCTTTCTGAATGGCATGAGATATCGTATACAACCGGATATCAGCCTTTGCCTTCGATAGACCCTCATACAACGATAACTCCGTTACTTCCAGCAGCTTGCTGGCAGCAGCGGACACTTTACCTACTGGATACGACCAAGCAGAATCGCCATGGTATCCTCGGTATTGAGCGCCGATATCGATGCTGATTATGTCTCCCTCAAGCAACTTCCTGTTCCCGGGAATACCGTGTACCAGTTCTTCGTTGACCGAAGCACAAATGCTTCCAGGAAAACCGTTATAGCCTTTGAATGATGGTATAGCGTTTTGACTGCGAATATAATCCTCGGCGATCGTATCCAATTCCTTGGTTGTGACGCCCGGCCGCACAGCTTGAGCCATGAGTCGATGCGTCATTGCAACGATTCTACCGGCTTCGCGCATGAGGCTGAGTTCAGCCTCGGACTTACAAATGATCATTCCGCTTGACCTCGCAATAGAGTAGCAATATCGGATGTTACCAAATCGATATCTTGTTCTCCGTTCACTTCACGCAACAACCCTTTATTCGAATAGTAGGCGAGCAAAGGAGCTGTCTTGTTATTATATTCATCCAAGCGAGTGCCAACCTTCTCCTCGTTATCGTCAGAACGTTGATACAATTCGCCGGAGCATTTGTCGCAAACGTTCTGCACTTGCGGAGGGTTGAACATTACATGGTAAGTTGCTCCACATGATTTGCAAATTCGACGGCCAGTCAAACGCCCCAGCAACAAATCACGATCAACAGTTAAGTTAATAACATGATCGATCTGCTTGCCAAGTGAAGCAAGAATCTCGTCCAACGCCTCCGCTTGGGAGATCGTTCTCGGAAACCCATCGAGCAGGAAACCATTGCTGCAATCAGGACCTTGCAATCTTTCCTTAACAATTCCGTTCGTAATCTCATCTGGTACCAACAAGCCTTGATCAACAAAACTTTTCGCCTGTACGCCGAGCGGTGTACCTTGACTCATCGCTAGACGAAAAGCATCCCCTGTTGATATATGCGGAATGCTAAATTGTTCAACAATCCGCTCAGCCTGCGTGCCTTTACCGGCCCCTGGAGGACCCATGAAAAGTATATTCACTGTACGCCCCTCCCCCGATAAGCATTCATAAAGAACACTTTATGCGTATGCGCAGTATGCAACTCCCATTGACCGAAGAACGAACAGCACAATAGGTACCGACGGCGATGACAATCATGCCATCAGAACCTAGTATCCATGCTATCCGATTATTTATTGATGAATCCTTTGTAGTGACGTTTGATCAGCTGGCTCTCGATTTGCTTCATGGTCTCCAGCGCTACCCCGATTACGATCAACAGGGAAGTTCCCCCGATCGTTACCGATTGCGGTAACCCCGCAGCAGCACTAAAAAATACAGGAAGGATCGAAATTAAGGCGAGGAATACCGCACCAGATAGCGTAATCCGTGTCATCACTCTTGTTAGATAAGAGGATGTCATTTTTCCTGGGCGAATACCTGGAATATAACCACCGTTTTTCTTCATCTGATCAGCCATCTGCACCGGATTAATTTGAACAAAGGTGTAGAAGTATGTGAAACCGATAATCAACAGTACATAAACGACCATTCCAAAAGCTGCTGTATAGGTTAGGTTGTTGATAATCCATTCAGCCACTACGTTCCCGCGCCAGAACTGAGCGATTGTTGGTGGAAACACCAACAGGGATAGTGCAAAGATAACTGGAATAACACCTGCCGCATTCACTTTAAGAGGAATATGCGTTGATTGTCCACCGTACATTTTACGCCCAACTACGCGTTTTGCATATTGTACCGGAATTTTGCGAACACCTTGCTGCACGAATATGATTCCTGCAATGATCGCGAGAATTACGATAACAATAATGATCACCTTAACGATGTTGAGGAACAGAGCTGCGTCAGATCCTTCTTCGAACAAGTTCAGATAGATCTGATTGATACCATTAGGTAATGCAGCAACGATACCCGCAAAGATAATGATCGAAATCCCATTACCGATACCATGTTCCGTAATTTGCTCACCCAACCACATCAGAAAAGCCGTACCTGCCGTCAATACGATCGAGATCATAACGTAAGTCGTAAAGGTAGGATCAATAACAAGACTGAGACTATAGAGACGATTGAACCCGAAAGCCAATCCGAATCCTTGAATAAGCCCTAAGATGATCGTTCCATACCGAGTAATTTGTGCCAGCTTCTTCCGTCCAACTTCGCCTTCCTTCGCCCACTGTGTAAACTTAGGAATAACATCCATCGATAACAGCTGAACTATAATCGAGGAAGTGATGTAAGGCATAATCCCCATCGCGAAGATTGAGAAATTGAACAACGCTCCACCGGAGAATGTATTCAACAGGTTGAATACGCCGCCGCTGCTGCTTTGATCGATACTAGTCAAAATATCGGAATCGATGTTAGGCACGGGGATAAAAGCGCCGATCCGGTAGACGATCAGGATACCGAGAGTGAAAAGTATTCTTCTCCTGAGATCGGCTACCTTCATGATGTTGGACAATGTATTAAACATTAAATCACCTCGGATTTACCGCCGGCAGCCTGAATCTTATCTACCGCAGATTGAGAGAACTTGTTCGCCTTGACTGTCAGTTGTACAGTAAGATCGCCGGTTCCTAAAACCTTGATGCCGTCTTTAGGATTCTTTACAAGTCCGGACTCAAGTAGGAATTCCGGAGTGATTTCTGTTCCTGCAGGGAATTGGTTAAGTACTTCCAGGTTAACCAAAGCGTACTCAGTACGGTTCCGATTCGTAAAGCCACGTTTCGGCAAACGACGATACAATGGGTTTTGTCCGCCCTCAAAACCTGGACGAACACCGCCACCAGAACGTGCATTTTGACCTTTGTGACCGCGACCTGACGTCTTACCATTACCGCTGCCGATTCCTCGACCCACACGCATGCGAGTCTTCTTGGAACCTTGAGCTGGTGTCAGTTCATGTAACTTCATCGTTGCACCTCCTTAAAAGATTTATACTTCTTATACTGTTCTATTCCATTTACCTCGTTCGAGTTGATCCTTACACTTCTTTAACTTCAACGAGATGGATCACTTGATTGACCATACCGCGGATCGCGGGGCTATCGTTGTGAACGACGGTTTGATGCAGCTTGCGCAAACCAAGTGTTCTTACCGTTACCCGTTGCGTTTCTGGACGTCCGATCAAACTGCGCTTGAGGGTAATTTGCAATTGCGTAGACATAGTCATTCCCCTCCTAACCTAGAAGTTCTTGAACGGTTTTGCCACGAAGCTTCGCAACTTCTTCCGCTTTTTTCAAACGCTGCAAACCTTCCAGTGTTGCATTAACCATATTCATGGAGTTGGAAGATCCAAGCGACTTAGTCAAAATGTCACCTACACCTGCTAATTCAAGAACCGCACGAACAGGGCCGCCGGCAATAACTCCAGTACCTTTTGAAGCTGGCTTCAAAAGTACGCGTCCTGCTCCGAATTTACCTGTAACTAAATGCGGAATCGTAGTTCCTACGATTGGCACATGGATCAGATTCTTCTTAGCATCTTCGATGCCTTTGCGGATGGCGTCCGGAACTTCCGCAGCTTTGCCGATTCCTGCTCCAACCCAGCCATTGCCGTCACCGACAACAACCAAAGCGCTGAAGCTAAAACGACGACCACCTTTTACTACCTTCGCAACGCGGTTAATGTTGACTACTTTCTCAGTCAGCTCTAACGTATTGGGATCTACACGCAAGTTGTTTACCTCCTTATTGAGAAATTTTCCTTAGAATTCAAGTCCGCCTTCACGAGCTGCATCAGCCAAAGCTTGGATACGCCCATGATACAAATAACCGCCCCGGTCAAATACCACTTTATTGATCCCTGCATCTTTAGCACGTTGAGCGATCAAAGCTCCTACTTGAGTAGCTGCATCCACGTTACCGCCGTTTGCCACTTCGCTTAGACCTTTGTCTTGTGTTGATGCTGCAGCAATCGTTACACCATTAACATCGTCAATGATTTGAGCATACATGTGTTTGGAGGAACGGAAAACATTCAACCGTGGACGTTCACTAGTCCCTGTGATTGTTTTACGGACACGCAAGTGTCTTTTTACACGGGCTTTATTCTTATCACCTTTAGTAATCATCGGTTGTTCACTCCTTCCTTAAGCCAAGAAACGCTGTTGGTTTCTTAGTAAATGTACTTTACTTCTTCTTACCAGCTTTACCTTCTTTACGAAGAATGCGTTCGCCCTCATACTTAATCCCTTTACCTTTATACGGTTCAGGTTCACGTACGGCACGAATCTTCGCAGCAGTTGCGCCGACTAATTCTTTATCGATACCTTTTACGATGATCTTCGTGTTTGTTGGAACTTCGAATTCAATACCGCTCTCAGGAAGGATCTCAACTGGATGGGAGTAACCTACGTTAAGTACCAGCTTATCGCCAGCCTTGTTCGCACGGTATCCTACGCCTACAAGATCAAGATTCTTAACAAAACCGGTTGTTACTCCGCTCACCATGTTATTGATGACACTGCGAGTTGTTCCATGAAGGGAACGGTGAAGCTTGTTATCGGAAGGACGTTGTACGTTCAGTTCCGTACCTTCCACAACGATAATCATGTCTTTATGCAATTCACGGGACAAAGTACCTTTAGGTCCTTTTACCGTAATGTTTGTGTTGTCGAGCTTTACATCTACGCCGCTCGGGATTGTGATGGTTTTACGACCAATACGAGACATTGTTGCACCTCCATTCTTCCACGCTTTAGATTACCAAACGTAACAGACGACTTCTCCACCGGATTTAGCTTGACGCGCGTCTTTGTCGGACATTACGCCATGCGATGTTGAGATAATCGCGATTCCTAAGCCGCCAAGGACTTTAGGAACTTCCAGGCTCTTTGTGTAAACACGAAGACCAGGCTTGCTGATTCTTTTCAAACCAGTAATTACACGTTCATTGTTGGGACCGTATTTTAAGAAAATGCGGATTATCCCTTGCTTGCTATCTTCGATATATTCAGCGTCACGAATGAAGCCCTCTTTTTTCAAGATTTCTGCTATTTCTTTCTTAATCTTGGAAGCAGGTACTTCCACCGTTTCATGACGAACGATATTTGCATTGCGGATGCGTGTAAGCATATCTGCAATAGGATCTGACATTACCATTTAGCGAACCTCCTTCCCGAAGTAGGGTTATTACCAGCTTGCTTTCTTTACGCCGGGAATCTGACCTTTATAAGCCAGTTCACGGAAACAGATTCTGCAAATCTTAAATTTGCGAAGCACGGAATGCGGACGACCGCAGCGCTCACAACGAGTATAGGCTTGAACCTTGAACTTCGGTTGGCGCTGTTGTTTGACGATCATCGAAGTTTTTGCCACTGAACGATACACCTCCGGTTTCTTAACGTTTCGGAACTTATTTTACAAACGGCATACCTAGTTGTGTCAGAAGCTCACGGGACTCTTCATCCGATTGAGCTGTTGTCACAATAACGATATCCATACCGCGTACTTTATCAATCTTGTCATACTCGATTTCAGGGAAAATCAATTGCTCTTTCAGGCCCAGTGTATAGTTACCGCGACCATCAAAAGCTTTGTTGGAAATCCCGCGGAAGTCACGCACACGAGGCAATGCCACGTTGAACAACTTATCGAGGAAGTAGTACATACGCTCGCCGCGAAGTGTTACCTTCACACCGATTGGCATGTTCTCACGCAATTTGAAACCTGCAATGGATTTCTTTGCACGAGTGACAACTGGCTTTTGACCTGCAATGATCTGCATGTCCTGAACAGCTGCATCGATGGTCTTGGAGTTACCAACCGCATCGCCCACACCCATGTTGATAACAATCTTCTCGACCTTCGGCACTTGCATAACCGATGTATAGTTAAACTTCTGCATTAACGCAGGAGTAACTTCATTCAAGAAACGATCTTTCATTCTTGCTGCCATCTTAGGAAAACCTCCTTTCCATTTGGATCAATTAATCGATCGCTTCACCGGATTTTTTGGCGATACGAACTTTACTGCCGTTTTCAAGCACTTTGTACCCAACCCGTGTTGGTTTGCCGCTCTTAGGATCCAGCAACATCACGTTAGATACGTGAATCGCAGCCTCTTGAGACAGAATTCCACCTTGCGGATTTTGTTGTGTTGGCTTTTGGTGCTTGCTTACCATGTTCACACCTTCAACCAATACACGGTTTTGACGAGGGTAAGCTGCAATAACGCGGCCTTTTTTCCCTTTGTCCTTACCCGTAATCACGATAACTGTATCTTCTTTCTTCACATGAAGCTTGTTGTTATGCGATTCAAGTCTTTTCTTTGTTCTAGGCATTTTCCGTTACACCTCCTATTCAACCCCAAAAAGTGATATTTTGAAGTCCATACGAACTAGATTACTTCTGGAGCGAGAGAAACGATTTTCATGAAATCCTTATCGCGAAGTTCACGTGCGACTGGACCAAAAATACGAGTTCCGCGCGGGCTCTTATCTTCTTTTACAATTACAGCTGCGTTCTCGTCGAAACGAATGTAGGATCCGTCTTTACGGCGAGTGGAGCGTTTTGTCCGAACGATAACGGCTTTAACTACGTCACCCTTCTTGACAACGCCACCAGGTGTTGCTTCTTTCACAGAACATACGATCAAATCACCGATGTGACCGACGCGACGTCCAGTACCGCCAAGTACTCGAATGCACATCAATTGCTTGGCACCGGAATTATCGGCGGAAGCCAATCGTGTAAATGGTTGAATCATCTGAAAAGCCCTCCTTTCGAGTTATGTGCCTTTTAGCAATTAGATGATGACAGCTTTTTCGACGACTTCTACAAGTCTCCAACGCTTGTCTTTGGAAATCGGGCGGGTTTCCATAATTTTTACTACATCGCCGATTTGTGCTTCACCAGACTCATCATGAGCCTTGAATTTCTTTGTATATTTGATACGCTTGTGATACAGGTCATGTTTCTTGTAAGTTTCTACGGCTACAACAATGGTTTTTTCCATTTTGTCGCTTACGACTTTACCGACCTGAACTTTGCGATCATTGCGCTGTTCCATATCGTGCCCTCCTCTCTAGGTTCTTTAGCTGATCCCGAGTTCTCTTTCCCGAATAATCGTCTTCGCACGAGCGATTTCTTTACGAAGTTCACGAAGTCGAACCGGATTGTCCAGTTGACCAGTAGCCAGTTGAAAACGGAGGTTGAAAAGTTCTTCCTTATATCCGGTAATTTTATGCTCTAACTCAGCAGTGGTTAAGTTACGAAATTCAATTGCTTTCATTTGCTTCACCGCCTACTTCTTCTCGTTTCACGAACTTCGTTTTGATAGGGAGCTTGTGGGAAGCAAGGCGCATAGCTTCACGTGCTATTTCTTCGCTCACCCCGGCCAGTTCAAACATAATTTTACCTGGCTTTACTACGGATACCCATTTCTCAACGTTACCTTTACCGCTACCCATCCGCACCTCAAGAGGTTTTGCAGTTACCGGTTTGGAAGGAAAAATTTTGATCCAAACTTTACCGCCACGTTTGATGTAACGAGTCATTGCAATACGAGCTGCTTCAATCTGACGATTGGACACCCATGCTGGTTCTACTGCTTGCAAACCGTATTCGCCGAACGCGATTTCTGCGCCGCCTTTAGTTTGACCTGCCATTTTACCACGATGTTCTTTACGGTGTTTGACGCGCTTAGGTACTAACATGATTAGTTTCCTCCTTCCTGAACAGCCTTTTTCTTCGCTGCTGGAAGAACTTCTCCACGATAAATCCAGACTTTCACGCCGATACGACCATAAGTAGTATGCGCTTCTGCCGTTCCATAGTCGATGTCCGCACGCAATGTATGAAGTGGCACTGTACCTTCGCTGTAGCCTTCGCTACGAGCGATTTCCGCGCCGCCCAGACGACCGCTAACGCCAGTTTTAATTCCTTTGGCGCCTGCTCTCATTGAACGTTGGATGGATTGTTTCATAGCACGACGGAAAGATACGCGGCGCTCAAGCTGTTGAGCAATGCTCTCTGCTACAAGTGTTGCGTTCAATTCCGGGTTCTTGATCTCAGCGATGTTGATGTGTACTTTCTTATTCGACAATTGAGCAATGTAGTTACGGATTACTTCAACTTCCGCGCCGCCTTTACCAATAACCATACCTGGCTTAGCAGTGTGGATAGTTACGTTAACACGGTTTGCTGCACGTTCGATATCGAAATGGGAAACTGCCGAGTCTTTCAGCTTTTTCTTCAGATATTCACGAATTTTCACGTCTTCCATCAGTAAAGTACCGAAATCTTTCTCCGCGTACCATTTGGATTCCCAATCCCTGATGATTCCAATTCTCATTCCAATGGGATTTACCTTTTGACCCACACGTTATCCCTCCTTATTTCTCAGATACCACTAATGTAATGTGGCTGGTACGTTTAAATATGCTAAACGCACGTCCTTGCGAACGAGGCTGAAATCTTTTCATTGTCGGACCTTGGTTAGCATAAATTTCAGAAATAACTAACTTGTTAGGATCTAACGAGAAGTTATGCTCAGCATTTGCGATCGCCGAATTAAGCAACTTCTCCACAACTGGTGAAGCAGCACGCGGCGTATGGCGTAGGATCGCAATAGCATCGCCCACTTTTTTTCCGCGAATCAAATCGATAACCAGTTTCACTTTACGCGCTGATATACGAATGTGATTCACCTGAGCCTTAGCTTGTTGCATGGTAGTACCCTCCTCTCAAACATATCATAAGCTGTCTCTCGACGTTTATTCTATCGTTTACCTGTCTTCTTATCATCGTCAGTATGTCCTTTGTACGTACGGCTTGGTGCGAATTCACCGAGCTTATGACCAACCATATCTTCCGTAACGTATACTGGAACATGCTTTCTGCCATCATAAACAGCAAATGTGTGACCAACGAATTGAGGGAAAATTGTGGAGCGGCGGGACCAGGTCTTAATAACAACTTTCTTCCCTTGTCCAATGGCATCCACTTTTTTCATCAAGTGATCGTCTACAAAAGGTCCTTTTTTCAAACTGCGGCCCATCGTTCGTCCTCCTTTCATGCAACCTTGCTGAGAATGTTATTACTTCGTGCGACCACGAATAATATATTTATCAGAAGCTTTGCTCTTCTTACGGGTTTTGTAACCAAGAGTTGGTTTACCCCATGGAGACATTGGTGATTTGCGTCCGATCGGAGCGCGGCCTTCACCACCACCGTGTGGGTGATCTACTGGGTTCATTACTACTCCGCGGACGGTAGGACGCTTGCCCAACCAGCGGTTACGACCAGCTTTACCGATGTTGATCAGTTCGTGATCTCCATTACCAACAGATCCGATCGTAGCGCGACAAACCTTAAGAATGCGACGAACTTCTCCTGAAGACAAACGAATCGAAACATACTCTTCTTCTTTACCTAGCAATTGAGCTTCTGTACCAGCAGCACGAACCATTTGTCCGCCTTTACCCGGCTTCATCTCAATGTTGTGGATAACTGTTCCAACCGGGATGTTCTCCAGTGGCAATGCATTGCCCACTTTAATATCTGAACCAACGCCGGAGCTAACTTGATCGCCAACCTTAAGTCCCTTAGGAGCTAGGATATAGCGCTTTTCTCCGTCTGCGTATACGATCAAAGCGATGTTAGCAGTCCGGTTAGGATCGTACTCGATTGTAGCAACGCGCCCCGGTATGCCATCTTTGTTACGCTTAAAGTCGATCATACGGTATTTACGTTTGTGTCCGCCGCCTTGATGACGAATCGTGATTTTACCTTGGTTGTTGCGGCCAGCTTTATTCATAAGAGGCGCTAACAACGATTTCTCCGGTGTTGAAGTAGTGATCTCTTCGAACGTGGAAACCGTCATTTGACGTCTCGAAGCAGTAGTTGGCCTAAATGATTTGATTGGCACTTGGATTCCCTCCTTACTTCACGAAATTAAACCGATTCAAAAAACTCTAATGGCTTGCTGTCAGCAGTCAAACGAACGATTGCTTTTTTCCATTCGGACGTATATCCGCTATATTTACCATAACGCTTTGGTTTAGCCGCAACGTTCATAATATTTACATAGGATACTTTGACTTTGAAAATATCTTGAATTGCTAATTTGATTTCTGTCTTATTCGAGCGCTTGTCAACTTCAAACACATAAGTGTTATTCGACATCAGATCGCTAGTGCGTTCTGTGATAATTGGGCGCTTGATAATATCGCGAGGATTTTTCATTACGCAAGCACCTCCTCTACCTTCTCGATTGCTTCCTTCGTAATGATGAGCTTGTCGTAAACAAGAACATCCAGAACATTGATGCCGTCTGCAGTTACGAATTTCACACCCGGAATATTACGAGTGGACAACGCTACATTATCATCAAAACTTGCTGCTACAACCAAAGCTTTACGATCAACCTTCAGGTTGTTAAGGATCGCTGCAAATTCCTTTGTTTTTGGTGCGTTGAAAGACAATTGATCCAATACTATAATTCCGTTGTCAATCACTTTGGATGACAATGCGGATTTGATAGCTAAACGACGAACTTTACGAGGCATTTTATAGCCATAACTTCTTGGAGTCGGTCCGAATACGATACCGCCGCCTTTCCATTGTGGCGAACGAATGCTACCCTGACGGGCACGTCCAGTTCCTTTTTGCTTCCACGGCTTGCGACCGCCACCGCGCACTTCTGAGCGGCCTTTAGTTTTGTGCGTACCTTGACGTTGCGTAGCTTGTTGGTTCACAACAGCTTCGTGAAGTACATGTGTGTTTGGCTCGATTCCGAAAATCGCATCCGCCAAATCCACTTCTCCCACTTGAGCTCCGCTAACATTGTACATTGCTACTTTTGGCATGTTTGTTCCTCCTTCCTCTTAACTCTTACTTCTTAACAGTTGATTTAACGCTAACGTAGCTGTTTACTGGTCCTGGAACGGATCCTTTTACCAAGATAACATTGCGTTCAGCATCAACTTTAACTACTTGTAATTTCTGAACTGTAATGGTTTCATGACCCATATGGCCCGGCATGTTCTTGCCTTTCGGGATACGGTTACCTGTACGGATTACTGCCATCGAACCTGAGCCACGGTGGTATTTCGAACCGTGAGACATAGGACCGCGGGATTGACCCCAACGCTTGATTGCGCCGGCAAATCCTTTACCTTTAGAAGTACCTGTGACGTCAACATATTCGCCCTCTGCGAAAATATCAGCTTTCAGCTCTTGGCCTACCTCGAACTCGCCAACATTAACACCGCGAATTTCTTTAATGTAGCGCTTAGGTGCTGTGCTTGCTTTTTTAGCATGGCCCAGCTCAGGTTTTATTGCATTCTTTTCTTTCTTATCGTCGAAACCGATCTGGATCGATTCATAACCATCATTATCTTGATCTTTCTTCTGCAAAACCACACAAGGGCCTGCTTCGATCACGGTAACTGGCAATGCTGTTCCATCAGCGGCAAAGACTTGGGTCATACCCAGTTTCTTCCCTAAGATACCTTTCATGTTGACACCTCTTTTCCTTTGTGATTCAAAATAATAGTTGTTACTTTGGTTCTTACATCAAACTTACACAGCTTGTTTCGTTGCATAATTTTGATTTACATCATTTTTTTGCATTTAACTTTAAGGCAAAAATTTGATTTACAGCTTGATTTCGATATCTACGCCAGATGGCAGATCCAAGCGCATCAATGCATCGACCGTTTGCGGTGTAGGATCCACGATGTCGATCAGACGCTTATGCGTACGCATTTCGAACTGCTCTCTGGAATCCTTGTACTTGTGAACCGCACGCAAGATCGTAATGATCTGCTTTTCAGTAGGTAACGGAATCGGACCGGAAACACTTGCACCGGAACGTTTAGCCGTCTCCACGATTTTCTCCGCGGATTGATCAAGAACTCTGTGATCGTATGCTTTCAAGCGTATACGAATCTTTTGCTTTGCCATATAAGTCCCTCCTTCTATCGCCCAATTTAGTATCGGACATACTCCGTGAAAATCCCCTGGCAGCAACCGTATCCTCATGGCAAAGGGGCCGGGTGTGTCAGCAACCTCTCACATCATCGCACAGTCACAGACCAACGTTTAATATTATATAAAAAAACAACATGAAAAGCAAGAAGATTTATAGGGAATTTGCGGAATTATTTAAAGAGCCCTCAACTTATAAAAAGTCGAGGGCTCTTACTAGTTTCTTCTACTATATATAGAAGAAATTATTTTTGGATCGATGCAACAGCACCTGCGCCTACTGTACGTCCGCCTTCACGAATCGCGAAGCGTGTTCCTTCTTCGATTGCGATTGGGTTGATCAGTTCAACAGTTACAGTGATGTTATCGCCAGGCATAACCATTTCGGTTCCTTCTGGAAGAGAGATAACGCCAGTTACGTCTGTAGTCCGGAAGTAGAACTGTGGACGGTAACCTGTGAAGAAAGGCTTGTGACGGCCACCCTCTTCTTTAGTAAGAACGTAGATTTGAGCTGTAAAGTTTGTGTGTGGTTTAACCGAACCCGGTTTAGCCAAAACTTGTCCACGCTCGATATCTTTACGCTCTACACCACGAAGCAATGCGCCGATGTTGTCCCCAGCTTGTGCGGAATCCAACAATTTGCGGAACATCTCAACGCCTGTAACTACGCATTTGCGAGTTTCTTCAGCGATACCAACGATTTCAACCTCGTCGCCAACTTTAACTACTCCACGCTCTACACGGCCTGTAGCAACTGTACCACGACCTGTGATTGTGAAAACATCCTCAACCGGCATCAAGAAAGGTTTTGCTACATCACGCTCAGGAGTTGGGATGAAAGTGTCCACTTGCTCGAACAATTCAACGATCTTTTGAGCCCATTCTCCTTCAGGGTTTTGCAAAGCTTCACGAGCGGAACCACGAATGATTGGAGTGTCGTCGCCTGGGAATTCATACTCGCTAAGCAAGTCACGAACTTCCATTTCAACCAATTCCAACAACTCTTCGTCGTCAACCATATCGCATTTGTTCAAGAATACTACGATGTAAGGAACGCCTACTTGACGGGAAAGCAGGATATGTTCACGAGTTTGTGGCATAGGGCCATCAGCTGCAGAAACAACCAGGATTGCTCCATCCATTTGTGCTGCACCAGTGATCATGTTTTTAACATAGTCGGCGTGACCTGGGCAGTCAACGTGTGCGTAGTGACGGTTGTTTGTTTCGTACTCAACGTGAGCTGTGGAAATTGTAATCCCGCGCTCGCGCTCTTCTGGTGCTTTGTCGATTTGGTCAAATGCTACTGCAGATCCACCACCGTATTTTTTGGATAGTACAGTTGTGATAGCAGCTGTTAACGTTGTTTTACCATGGTCAACGTGACCAATTGTACCAATGTTAACGTGTGGTTTGTTACGTTCAAATTTCGCTTTTCCCATGACTCGCTATTCCTCCTTATAGTAAGAAAGTTATATATGATTATGCGCCTTTGTTCTTGGAAGCAATTTCTTCCGCGATGCTTCTAGGCACCTCTTCATAGTGTGAAATCTCCATTGAATATACGCCGCGACCTTGAGTACGCGATCTGAGTGTTGTGGAGTATCCGAACATCTCGGACAATGGCACCTTGGAGCGGATTACTTGCGCACCAGCGCGAGCGTCCATTCCTTCGATACGGCCACGTCTGGAGTTCAAATCGCCCATTACGTCACCCATGTATTCTTCTGGTACTGTAACTTCAACCTTCATGATTGGCTCAAGCAGACATGGGTTACATTTGTCTTTCGCGGCTTTGAGGGCCATCGAACCGGCAATTTTAAACGCCATTTCACTGGAGTCAACATCATGATAGGAACCATCAAAAATGGTTGCTTTGATATCCACGAGAGGGAATCCTGCAAGAACCCCGTTCTTCATAGATTCTTCAATACCTGCTTGTACCGGAGCGATGAACTCTCTTGGTACTACGCCACCCACGACCTTGTTCTCGAACACGAAGCCAGTACCTGCCTCCAATGGTGTGAACTCGATCCAGCAATGTCCGTATTGACCACGGCCACCGGATTGACGTACGAACTTACCTTCAACCTTAGCTGCCGTCTTGAATGTTTCGCGATAAGCAACTTGCGGTTTACCAACGTTTGTCTCCACTTTAAACTCGCGAAGCATACGGTCCACGATGATCTCAAGATGAAGCTCGCCCATCCCTTGAATAATCGTTTGTGCCGTTTCTTCATCTGTATAGTAGCGGAATGTTGGATCTTCCTCAGCTAACTTAGACAACGCAACGCCCAATTTATCTTGGTCAGCTTTTGTCTTAGGCTCAACAGCGATCGAGATAACTGGATCCGGGAAGTTCATGGATTCCAGAATAACTGGATGCTTCTCATCACAAATTGTGTCGCCTGTGATCGTTTCCTTCAAGCCTACAGCTGCAGCTATATCCCCTGAATACACTTCGCTGATTTCTTGACGGCTGTTCGCATGCATTTGCAAAATACGACCCACACGCTCACGTTTTCCCTTTGTAGCATTCAATACGTATGAGCCGGAGCTTAGTACTCCAGAGTAAACGCGGAAGAACGTCAATTTACCTACATAAGGATCCGTTGCAATCTTGAAAGCAAGGGCTGCAAACGGTTCAGCATCTGAAGATTTACGAACAATCTCAGTTCCATCTTCAAGATGACCCGTAATATCAGGCACGTCAATTGGAGCAGGTAGATAATCTACTACAGCATCAATCATCAATTGAACACCTTTGTTGCGGTAAGACGATCCACAGATAACCGGGAATATCTTAACCTCAGTCACACCTTTACGAAGCGCTGTCTTGATTTCCGGGATGGAGATTTCTTCTCCCTCCAGGTATTTCATAGTCAAGTCTTCGTCAAGCTCGGCAACCTTCTCTACAAGCAAGCTGCGAAGCTCTTCAACTTTTGCTGAAAATTCCTCAGGAACTCCAGCTTGTTCATCGAAAGCACCTTTATCATCAGTGAAGATGTAGGTCTTACGCTCAACAAGGTCAATAATTCCTTTGAAATCTGATTCTGCACCGATAGGCAGTTGAATGGCTACCGCATTAGCGCCCAAACGAAGCTTCATTTGTTCGATAACTGCCAAAAAGTCTGCACCGATGATATCCATTTTGTTCACGTATGCGATCCGAGGAACGTGGTAACGATCCGCTTGTCTCCATACGGTTTCGGATTGGGGCTCAACACCTTCTTTGGCACTGAACACACCAACCGCTCCATCGAGTACGCGCAGGGAACGTTCAACTTCAACAGTGAAGTCAACGTGTCCCGGGGTGTCGATAATATTGATACGGTGCCCTTTCCACTGACAAGTGGTTGCGGCTGACGTGATGGTGATTCCGCGCTCTTGCTCCTGCTCCATCCAGTCCATCGTAGCGGCTCCTTCATGAACCTCTCCGATCTTGTGGGTACGGCCGGTGAAGAACAAAATGCGTTCCGTCGTCGTCGTTTTACCGGCGTCAATATGCGCCATGATCCCAATATTACGCGTGTCTTTCAAGGAGAACTCTCTTGGCATAGTAACGTCTCCTTCCTGTTATAGACTTTATCCTACCAGCGGTAGTGCGCAAACGCTTTGTTCGCTTCCGCCATCTTGTGAGTATCTTCGCGCTTCTTAACGGAAGCACCCGTGTTGTTGCTAGCGTCGATGATCTCGGCAGCCAAACGCTCTTCCATGGTCTTCTCTCCGCGTAAGCGTGAGTAGTTAACCAACCAACGAAGACCAAGCGCCGTACGGCGTTCTGGCTTAACTTCGATTGGCACTTGATAGTTAGCGCCACCTACACGGCGAGCTTTAACTTCAAGTACTGGCATGATGTTCTTAATCGCTTGTTCAAACACTTCCATTGGCTCTTTGCTAGTACGTGTTTGAATCAGGTTAAACGCATCATATAGAATTGTTTGTGCAACTCCGCGTTTTCCATCGAGCATAATACGGTTAATCAGTCGGGTAACCAATTTGCTACTGTAAATCGGATCCGGCAAAACGTCTCTTTTAGTAACTGGACCTTTACGAGGCATAGTTATCCCCCTTTCTTGTAGAAATCATTCGATATTAGTTGAAGACTATTATTACTTCTTAACTTTAGGACGTTTTGTACCATACTTGGAACGAGCTTGTTTACGGTTGTTAACACCGGATGTATCAAGCGCTCCCCGTACGATATGGTAACGTACCCCTGGTAAGTCTTTAATCCGTCCGCCACGGATCAATACTACACTGTGCTCTTGCAGGTTGTGTCCGATTCCCGGAATGTAAGCCGTAACCTCGACACGGTTTGTTAAGCGTACACGAGCGTATTTACGAAGTGCTGAGTTCGGTTTCTTCGGAGTCATAGTACCTACACGAGTGCAGACACCACGCTTCTGAGGAGCACTCATGTCAGTCGATTCTCTTTTCAAGGCATTGAAACCTCTTTGAAGAGCTGGAGACTTGGACTTCGTAATCTTAGCTTGACGGCCTTTACGTACTAACTGGTTAATTGTTGGCATGTCGCCACCTCCTTCCCCTTAAGTTGTTCTTTCTTACTGTGCAGGCTTAAGTTTCAAGCCCACAGATCCAGGTGGTTCACAAATGAGCAAACGAAATGTCTTTGCCGCGGGTAATCCGGAATATTCCGAGATGACCCGCAACAAAAACAGTTAACTTCATTCGTTCACAGCAGCAGCTACAGCAGCACCAACTTCAATACCGCATGCTTTTCCAAGCAGCTTCATAGAATCTACGTACGAAACTGTAACGCCCATCTTTTTACAAAGATTCACGATTTTACTCGTTATTCTGGGATCTGCATCATTAGCCACAAACACTTCGCTGGCTTTGCCTAGCTCCACCATCTTCAATGTTTGTTTCGTGCCTATCGATATTTTCTCTGCCTGTTTCACTTTATCATAAGACATCGAACTCATCCTCCAAAGCGCAGGAGTGGAAACTAGGTTATGGCACACTTTGATATATTAGCACTTCGAAAATTCGGTGTCAAGGAAGATAGGGCAGGTAACATTTGTTTTTTTGGTAAAAAACAAATCTTTTATTCTACCGCTACCGTTTCTTTCACTTCATCTTCGCTCACAACCGTCTCTTCATTCGGATCGACCAATCGGATATTGCGGTAACGCGGCATCCCGGTACCAGCAGGAATCAGCTTCCCGATGATGACGTTCTCCTTCAAGCCGAGTAATTGGTCAACTTTACCCTTGATAGCTGCATCCGTCAATACACGAGTCGTCTCTTGGAATGAGGCAGCAGACAGGAACGAATCTGTCTCAAGAGAAGCTTTTGTAATCCCTAAGAGGACCGGCTTAGCAACAGCAGGCTCCTTACCAGAGAACAGGGCCGTCTTGTTAGCTTCCTCGTATTCGTGGATGTCTACGAATGCTCCTGGAAGTAACGTTGTGTTGCCGCTGTCTACGATACGAATCTTGCGAAGCATCTGACGAATCATGACTTCTACGTGCTTGTCATTGATCTCAACGCCCTGGTTCCGGTAAACGCGTTGAACTTCTTGAAGGATATAGTTCTGAACCCCGCGGATCCCCTTGATGCGAAGCATTTCCTTCGGATCGATGGAACCATCAGTCAGTTCATCCCCAGCTTCTACTTGATGCCCGACTGCTACACGGATACGTGATCCGTACGGCACGGCGTACACCTTCGATTCAGCTTCACCTTCAACTTCGATTTCACGGCGATCCTTGGCTTCGCGTATTTCTTTTACCTTACCGTCTAGCTCAGTAATAATCGCTTGGCCTTTTGGATTCCGTGCTTCGAATAGCTCCTGAATACGCGGCAAACCTTGTGTAATATCGTCTCCGGCGACGCCCCCGGTATGGAACGTACGCATCGTGAGCTGTGTTCCTGGCTCTCCGATAGACTGGGCCGCGATAATACCAACTGCTTCCCCAATCTCAACATGAGTACCCGTTGCCAAGTTGCGGCCATAGCATTTTTTACATACGCCATGGCGTGTTCGGCAGCTAAGAACAGATCGGATCTGAAGCTTCTCGATACCCGCAGCGATTATCGCGTCAGCCTTACCCGACTCGATTAATTCGTTACGCGCAACGATCACGTCGCCTGTCTTTGGATGACGAACTGTTTCGAACGCATAGCGTCCTTCAATACGGTCATACAAATCCTCGATTACTTCTTTACCGTCTTGGATCTTCGTTACGGTGAATCCTTTATCTGTTCCGCAATCATCATCCCGAACGATTACGTCTTGTGCAACGTCTACGAGACGACGAGTCAAGTAACCTGAATCGGCTGTACGAAGGGCTGTATCGGCAAGACCTTTACGAGCACCATGCGTGGAGATAAAGTACTCTAATACCGTCAAGCCTTCACGGAAGTTCGATTTGATCGGCAATTCAATAATTCGACCGGATGGGTTGGCCATAAGACCGCGCATTCCGCCGAGTTGCGTAATTTGGGATTTGTTACCCCGTGCTTTGGATTCAACCATCATGTTGATGGAGTTGAATTTGTCCAAAGACTTCATAAGAATATCGGTAATTTCGTCTTTGGCTTTACCCCAGACCTGAATAACCCTGTCATAGCGCTCTTCGTCTGTAATTAATCCGCGACGGAATTGGTTCGTAACGGTTCTTACCTTATCTTCAGATTCCTTCAGAATAAGGTCCTTCTCTTTAGGCACGATAACGTCTGATACGGCAACTGTAATCCCCGCTTTGGTGGAGTACGTGAAACCATTCTGCTTGATGTTATCGAGAATAATAGAAGTTTTGGTTGTATGGTAGCGACGGAAGCATTCTCCGATCAACGAACCCAAATACTCTTTACCGACTGCTCCTCGAGATGGTGCAGAGCGAATAAACGCTTGAATATCTCCGCCTTTTTCCAGCATGAAATATTCATCCGAGATTCCTTGGAAAAGATTATTCTTCGTAGCTTCATTAATGTACGGGAAATCTTCCGGGAAGATATCGTTGAAGATAATCTTACCAATGGTCGTAACAAGCAAAGAGTTTTGTTGTTCCGGTGTAAAGCTGGTTTTCTTCAATGCGCGAGCTGGAATAGCAACCTTTGCATGCAGGGAAGCAATCCCTCGTTGGTAGGCTGAGACAGCCTCATGGACGTTGCGCAGCAGCATCCCTGTTCCAACTGCTTCGATGTTCTCCATTGTTAAGTAGAAGCTACCAAGCACCATATCCTGTGAAGGTGTAACAACTGGTTTGCCATCCTTAGGGTTCAGGATATTCCCAGACGCCAACATCAAGATCCGTGCTTCTGCTTGCGCTTCTGCTGACAATGGTACGTGCACAGCCATCTGGTCACCGTCAAAGTCGGCATTATATGCCGTACAGACGAGTGGATGCAGCTTGATTGCGCGGCCTTCGACCAGAATCGGTTCAAATGCTTGGATCCCTAGACGGTGAAGGGTAGGGGCACGGTTCAAGAGAACCGGGTGCTCCTTAATAACTTCCTCAAGGACATCCCATACTTCAGGACTAACGCGTTCTACTTTGCGTTTCGCGCTCTTAATGTTATGAGCCAGTCCTTTATTAACAAGCTCTTTCATTACAAAAGGCTTGAACAATTCTAATGCCATTTCCTTAGGAAGTCCGCATTGGTACATCTTCAGGCTAGGTCCTACAACGATAACCGAACGACCCGAATAGTCAACACGTTTACCCAGCAAGTTCTGACGGAAACGTCCTTGCTTACCCTTCAACATATGGCTGAGGGACTTAAGCGGACGATTACCAGGACCTGTAACCGGTCGGCCTCTGCGGCCATTATCGATCAAGGCATCAACCGCTTCCTGGAGCATCCGCTTCTCGTTCTGAACGATAATGTCCGGCGCTCCCAGATCTAACAACCGCTTAAGGCGGTTATTCCGGTTAATAACACGGCGATACAAGTCATTCAAATCTGAAGTCGCGAACCGGCCGCCGTCCAATTGAACCATAGGACGGAGTTCTGGCGGGATAACAGGAAGGACATCCAACACCATCCACTCCGGCTCATTGCCAGAATGACGGAATGCTTCCATAACCTCTAACCGCTTGATCGCACGATTCCGGCGTTGACCTTGAGCTGTACGAAGCTCTTCCTTCAGCATATCGACTTCTTTATCGATATCGATATCCTGCAAAAGCTTCTTAACTGCCTCGGCACCCATCCCAGCGTGGAACGCATAGCCGTATTTCTCACGGTAGCTGCGGTATTCTTTCTCCGATAGCAATTGTTTCTTCTCAAGAGGCGTATCCCCTGGATCTGTAACTACGTAAGATGCGAAGTATATAATCTCCTCAAGCGATCTTGGAGACATATCCAAGGCTAGTCCCATACGGCTTGGAATACCTTTGAAATACCAAATATGCGATACCGGAGCAGCCAATTCAATATGGCCCATACGTTCACGGCGAACTTTTGCGCGAGTTACTTCTACTCCGCATCGGTCACAGACAACACCTTTATAACGAACGCGTTTATACTTCCCGCAATGGCATTCCCAATCCTTGGTTGGCCCGAAAATCTTCTCACAGAAAAGACCTTCTTTTTCCGGTTTAAGTGTACGGTAGTTAATCGTTTCTGGTTTCTTTACTTCCCCTCGAGACCAAGAACGAATTTTATCAGGTGAAGCAAGACCAATCTTCATGTACTCGAAATTGTTTACGTCCAACAAGGAGCAACCCTCCTCTAGATTGTACTCTTGTACTGTGGTGGAATCGATCGTGCTTGGAGCAGGAGGGTCGGGTCGATTACTCGACGCCGACCTCAGATCCCTCTAGATTGAGATTCAGCTTGTCTCCGGCGACATCATCGTCGTCATCAAGCTCTTTCATCTCGATCTCTTGCTCGTCCTCTGCTAATATCTTAACGTCCATGCCTAAGCTCTGGAGCTCTTTAATCAATACTTTAAACGATTCCGGCACACCAGGCTCCGGTACATTCTCGCCTTTGACAATGGATTCATAGGTTTTCACCCGTCCGACCACGTCATCAGACTTGACGGTAAGAATTTCTTGAAGGGTATAAGCTGCACCATATGCCTCAAGCGCCCAAACTTCCATCTCCCCGAAACGTTGGCCACCGAACTGCGCTTTACCACCGAGCGGCTGCTGCGTTACAAGTGAGTAAGGACCAGTCGAACGAGCATGTATCTTATCGTCGACCATGTGAGCAAGCTTGATCATATACATGACCCCGACCGTAACTTCACGCTCGAACGGCTCTCCACTGCGGCCATCATACAATATCGTTTTACCATTTCTCTGCATACCTGCTTCTTCCATGGCATCGAACACGTCGTGTTCACGCGCACCGTCGAATACAGGTGTTGCAGTGTGAATGCCAAGAAGCTTCGCAGCCATACCCAAGTGAACTTCTAGCACTTGACCGATGTTCATCCGTGAAGGAACCCCTAGTGGGTTCAAAACAACTTCAACTGGCGTTCCATCTGGCATAAACGGCATATCTTCTTCTGGCAGGATGCGGGCAATAACCCCTTTGTTACCGTGACGGCCAGCCATCTTATCGCCCTCGGAAATCTTACGTTTCTGAGCAATATAGACACGAACCAATTGATTCACACCTGGCGGCAATTCATCGCCATTCTCACGAGTGAACACCTTAACGTCAACAACAATACCATCCGTACCATGTGGCACTCGAAGCGATGTATCTCGAACTTCTCTTGCTTTCTCCCCAAAGATCGCGTGTAGCAAGCGCTCTTCTGCGGTCAACTCGGTTACACCCTTAGGTGTAACTTTACCGACCAGGATATCGCCAGCGCCGATCTCAGCACCGACACGGATAATTCCGCGTTCATCTAGATTGCGAAGCGCATCCTCCCCTACGTTCGGAATGTCGCGTGTAATCTCTTCAGGCCCTAGCTTTGTATCACGAGCTTCCGATTCGTACTCTTCAATGTGAATCGACGTATACACGTCTTCTTTTACCAGCTTCTCACTTAGAAGAATCGCATCCTCGTAGTTGTACCCTTCCCAAGTCATGAACGCCACAACTACGTTGCGTCCCAGCGCTAATTCGCCTTGCTCAGTAGAAGGGCCGTCAGCCATAATATCACCTGGCTTGATAACATCTCCGTAATGTACTAGCGGACGTTGGTTGATGCATGTGCCTTGGTTGGAACGAAGGAACTTGTGGAGCTTGTGTTTAATCAAATCACCTTTAACTTGCTTACCGTCCACCATCTCGTGGCGACGCAGCCAGATCTCGTTCGCGGAGACGCGTTCGATCACACCATGGTGTTTACTTACTATACACACACCGGAATCCTTGGCTGACTTGTGCTCCATTCCAGTTCCGACAAGCGGTGATCTTGGAATAAGAAGCGGTACAGCTTGACGTTGCATGTTCGAGCCCATAAGCGCACGGTTGGAGTCATCGTTCTCTAGGAACGGAATCAACGCGGTTGCTACAGATACGACTTGTTTAGGAGATACGTCCATATAATCGACACGCTCACGAGGCATGACCAAGTTGTCATCCTTGAAACGCACAATAGCTGATTCGTCTGCCAAAGTACCAGTATCGGTCAAATTAGCATTAGCCTGAGCGATAACGTAGTTATCTTCCTCATCAGCTGTTAAGTATGCGATCTGAGACGTTACGATACCTGTCTTAGGATCCACCCAGCGATACGGGGCTTCAATAAAGCCATATTCATTAATTCTCGCAAAGGAGGACAAGGAGTTGATCAACCCGATGTTCGGACCTTCCGGAGTTTCAATCGGACACATCCGTCCATAGTGGGAGTGATGCACGTCGCGCACTTCAAAGCCTGCTCGTTCACGTGTCAAACCACCGGGACCTAGTGCTGAAAGACGGCGCTTATGAGTCAACTCTGCCAATGGATTCGTCTGATCCATAAATTGCGAGAGTTGCGAGCTTCCAAAAAATTCTTTGATGGAGGCAATAACGGGACGAATGTTAATCAAAGCTTGCGGTGTTATTACATTCGCATCTTGGATCGACATCCGCTCACGAACGACACGCTCCATACGGGACAGACCAATACGGAATTGGTTCTGAAGCAATTCACCTACAGAACGTAATCTCCGGTTACCCAAGTGATCGATATCGTCTGTGTTCCCAATTCCATGCAGCAAGTTAATGAAGTAGTTAATGGACGATATAATATCGGCCGGTGTAATATTCTTAACGGATTTATCAATAATCCCGTTCGCTATGATCTTGACAACCTTGCCATCTTCAAGCGGGGATGTAACACGAATGGCCTGTAAAGGGATGCGGCCAGCATCCAACACTCCATTGCTTACTCCATACTCAGCGAAGCCTACTGACGACTCGAGGTAAGGCAGAATCTCATCCAGAATACGGCGGTCTATCATTTGCCCTGCTTCTGCGAGAATTTCACCCGTGCTCAGGTTGACGAGGTTCTCCGCCAATCTCTGATTGAAGAGACGGTTCTTAATATGAAGCTTCTTATTAATCTTGTAACGACCGACATTCGCCAGATCATAACGCTTAGGATCGAAGAAACGAGCGATCAATAAGCTCTTGGCATTATCTAGCGTTGGTGGCTCACCTGGTCGTAGACGCTCATAGATTTCTATCAACGCCTTCTCCGTGGAGTCGGTGTTATCCTTATCAAGGGTATTACGTATATATTCATCATCGCCAAGCAAGTCTATAATCTCGGCATCCGTACCAAAACCTAGCGCACGCAAGAGAACCGTAACCGGAATTTTACGAGTCCGATCAATACGAACATAAATAATGTCCTTTGCATCGGTCTCAAGCTCCAGCCATGCACCCCGGTTAGGGATCACTGTAGCCGTGTAACTTTTCTTGCCGTTTTTGTCTACTTTTGTGCTAAAATAAACGCTAGGGGAACGAACTAACTGACTGACGATAACACGTTCCGCACCATTAATAATAAAGGTACCGGTCTCGGTCATGAGAGGGAAATCTCCCATAAACACTTCCTGCTCTTTTACTTCACCCGTCTCTTTATTAATTAAACGAACCTTGACTCTTAACGGGGCTGCATAAGTAACATCGCGTTCCTTGGACTCGTCAACCGAATACTTCGGCTCACCCAAGCTATAATCGATGAACTCCAAGATCAAATTCCCCGTGAAATCCTGGATAGGAGAGATATCCTGGAACATCTCGCGCAATCCTTCATCCAAAAACCACTGGTATGACTTTTGTTGGATCTCAATCAGGTTAGGAACTTCCAGCACCTCATTAATTCGTGCATATGTCCGGCGATTGCGCCGACCGTATTGAACGTTATGACCCGCCAACTTTCATTCACCCCTCACATCGACATCGAAAATCCTTGAAACAAAAAGAAGAAAAGCCTCGGTTGATCGCCGTAAGGGCGTTGCAGTGAGACCTTTTTCATTGAAAAGCATGGTAGCAATTGCCAAAAGTTTCATACCATGTAGATTTTCCCAAAACGTAAACATTATACGTTATTGGTTAAAATTTTATGCATGATACTCAAGAAAAAATGTCTTGACATTTTAGCGAAGTAAAGACATATCGCCCATCCTAATACTGACATTTTATAATGATACCACACGGGAAAAGCGTAGTCAAACCATTTTCAGAATATTTTCATAGAAAAATCAATATTTTCTCATTCTCGCTTAGTCGCTGCAAGAATCCAATATCCCTTATCACGATCCTCTTCTCGAACACTTCCAAATAACTCTTGCATTTTCGTTACCGCCGATGGAGCACCTTGCTTCTTTTGAATAACCACCCACAGCTCCCCACCGACTTCCAAATGCTCATAAGCCTGCTCAAATATATGATGCACAACTTGTTTCCCTGCGCGAATGGGCGGATTCGTTACTATCTTCGTAAATTTGCGACCAATCACAGCTTCGAACAGATCGCTCTGCACAATCTCCGCATTCCCGATACCATTACTGCGCATATTGATTCCTGCTAATTCGACTGCTCTCTCATTGATGTCGATCAATGTCGATTTGCCTTTCTTAGCGAGCCATGCCGCCGTAAGACCGATCGGGCCATAACCGCAGCCAACATCCAGAACGCGGTCCTCTTCTTGAATGTTCATGGCCTTAATGAGCAGACGGCTTCCAAAATCGAGCCCGCCCTTGGAGAACACACCTGCATCCGTAACAAAAGTAAACTGCTTGCCGCGCAGCTCTTCTTCAATTTGTCCCCGCTTGCTCTCCACCGAAGGCTTAGCCGAATAATAATGATCCGCCATGTGCGATCACTCCATTCATCACACTTTAGTCCCGTAAAGTCTTGATATGAACAAAACCCCCTTGAGGCCCAAGCCTCAAAAGGGGATTCGTCGAACTTAAACTCGATTGACTCGAGATTACTTCACTTCTACGTTAGCGCCTGCTTCTTCAAGCTTAGCTTTCAAAGCGTCTGCTTCTTCTTTAGCGATTTTCTCTTTGATTGCCTTAGGAGCGCCATCAACTAGGTCTTTTGCTTCTTTCAAGCCAAGGCCTGTGATTTCACGAACTACTTTGATTACGTTGATCTTGGACGCGCCTGCGCTTGTCAAGATTACGTCGAATTCGCTTTGCTCTTCAACTTCTGCTACTGCTGCTGCGCCTGCAGCTACTGGTGCTGCTGCTGTTACGCCGAACTCTTCCTCGATTGCTTTAACAAGGTCGTTCAGTTCCAAGATTGTCATGCCTTTGATCGCTTCAAGAATTTGTGCGTTACTCATGTGATAACCCTCCATATTAGGAATATTTGATTTCGGCTATGCCGATTGCTTGATCGTCTTACTTAGATCTAACTTAAGCTTGCTTCTCAGCCACTGCTTTAACAGCAAGGGCGAAGTTTCTGACTGGAGCTTGTAGTACGCTAAGCAACATGGAGAGCATTCCTTCGCGGGAAGGCAACTCAGCTAGTGCTTTGATTTGTGCTGCATCAACAACCTTACCTTCAACAACGCCTGCTTTCACTTGAAGCTTGTCGTTCTTCTTGGAGAAATCCACCAAGATTTTCGCGCCAGCTACTAGATCTGTTTTGCTGAATGCAATTGCAGTTGGGCCAGTCAATGAAGAGTCCAAATCTGTTAGTTCAGAAGCCGCCGTTGCACGACGCACCACTGTATTCTTAAGAACTTGGAACTCAACACCCGCTTCACGAAGCTTTTTCCGAAGATCGGTTACCTGCTGTACGTTAAGACCGCGGTAGTCCGCTACGATTGTGCAACTGCTCTCACGCAGTTTCGCGGATACTTCCTCCACCGCTAACTGTTTCTCTTGCAGTACTTTCGCGTTTGCCATGTTCACACCTCCTAGTATCCAAAACTATAATTCTGTACCCATCCGATGCAGGATGTTGCTCTGCTTGACGTTAAAAAAGCCTCCGCAGACAGACGGAGGCATGATCACGTTACATGTATCACAACACCTCGGTAGGAAATTAAGCCGCAAGGCACCTACTGTCTACGGTTCGCATATTCGTTTGTTAACCTTCAACATCTTATCACGGTTTCATCGAAATTGCAAAATGCAATGTTAGGTAATTCCCCTATCATGCTCATGCATCTCGGTTGTAACCGGATTAACGGAAGGATTGCAAGTTCACACGTACGCTTGGACCCATGGTCGAAGATACAGCGATGTTACGCAAGTAAACGCCCTTTGCAGCAGCCGGTTTTGCTCTGTTCAGAGCGTCTACCAATGCCTTAAAGTTCTCGCCTAACTTGTCAGCGTCGAAGGAAACTTTGCCGATAGGAGCATGAATTTGTCCAGCTTTATCCAGACGGAATTCAATTTTACCTGCTTTGATTTCCTGAACAGCTTTCGTTACATCAAATGTGACTGTGCCGGCTTTCGGGTTCGGCATCAAACCTTTACCCCCGAGAAGACGTCCCAATTTACCTACTTCGCTCATCATATCCGGAGTAGCTACGCAGACATCAAAATCGAACCAACCTTGTTGGATCTTATTGATCATATCTGCATCACCAACGAAATCAGCGCCTGCTGCCTCTGCTTCTTTGGCTTTGTCGCCTTTCGCGAATACTAGAACGCGCTTGCTCTTACCTGTTCCGTTCGGAAGTACAACCACACCGCGTACGGCTTGGTCTTGCTTTCTTGGGTCAACACCCAAGCGAACAGCTACTTCCACGGTTTCGTCAAACTTAGCCGGAGCTGTCTTCTTAACAAGCTCAATGGCTTCGTTCGGCTCGTAGCTGGATTCCGGGTTAACCAGTTTCGCAGCTTCTAGCCACTTCTTTCCGTGCTTTGCCATGTTCCATCCTCCTTTGTGGTATTAGCGGAATATCCTCCCACTGTGCGGCGCTCGAAGTCCGCGGGTGTTGAATTAATCTTCAATCACGATACCCATACTGCGGGCAGTACCTTCAACCATACGCATTGCAGCTTCTACAGATGCAGCGTTAAGGTCAGGCATTTTTTGCTCGGCAATCTCGCGAACTTTAGAACGTTTCAATGTTGCAACTTTCTTCTTGTTCGGTTCACCGGAGCCTTTCGGCACGTTAGCCGCTACACGAAGCAATACAGCAGCCGGAGGAGTTTTCGTTTCAAAAGTGAAAGAACGATCCTCGAATACGGTAATCACGACTGGAATGATTAGACCAGCTTGATCCGCTGTACGCGCGTTAAATTCCTTACAGAAAGCCATAATGTTAACCCCTGCTTGACCCAATGCTGGACCAATTGGAGGAGCTGGATTCGCTTTACCTGCAGGGACTTGCAGCTTTACCATTTTAATAACTTTTTTAGCCATGTGACACACCTCCTTGCACGTAATGTGGTAAGAACGGGATAGTTTCCCTCCCACTCGCGCGTGCCCTATTCTGCACTGAATAAGGCCGCTTAGAAACCTACAGATTGACCCGAGTTACTTCGATCAAAATGCATAGAAGTCAGCACGAAACGACTCCATCATAGCTTCCTTGACGAAAGCAAGCAGCTACGGGTAATGGAGAAATTCGGCGACTTCCCGAGAAAACATCAATTAGAGTTTCTCTTATATCTTCTCCACTTGAGTATATTCCAACTCTAGCGGGGTTTCTCTTCCGAACATGTTCACATGCACCTTAAGCTTCGCTTTATCCATCAGGATATCTTCAACCGTTCCGACAAAGTTAGCAAAAGGTCCAACCTTAACACGTACTGTTTCTTTCAGGCTAAAGTCAATCTTCGGCTTCGGTTCTTCCATACCCATGTGCTTGAGTATATTCTCCACTTCCTCGGGCAATAGTGCCGTAGGCTTGGAGCCTGAACCAGTGGATCCGACAAAGCCAGTAACACCTGGCGTGTTGCGAACCACATACCAAGAATCATCGGTCTGAATCATCTCAACCAACACATAACCTGGATACACTTTACGCATTACAGTCTTGCGCTTGCCATCCTTGTTCACGATCTCTTCTTCCATCGGAACCAGCACTCGGAATATCTTGTCGGCCATATTCATGGATTCGACACGCTTCTCGAGATTGGCTTTCACTTTATTCTCATACCCTGAATAGGTATGTACAACGTACCACCGTTTTTCCATCTTGTCACCTGGATTTCCTTATCATTTGAAAAAGCGCAGCAATTCGGTCAGTCCAAGGTCAATCAACCAAAAGTAGATGGTCACGAACGTGACTGTCGCAATTACGACGATTGTGTAACTGATTACTTCTTTACGGCTTGGCCATTTAACTTTCTTCAACTCCGACCAGCTGTCGGTAAAAAAAGCAAATGTGGAACCGAAACCTTGCTTCACTCTCTGCAAATAAGTCACGATCACACCTCCAAAAACTGGAGCCCGAAAGCCAAATTCGGGAACACGAAAAACCCCCGAATGCGTAGGGCTACCTGAACTACTTTATCATAGTCTACTTGACGTGTCAATAAACGAGAGATTTGCAAGCCCGCCGTCCACTGCTTCTATAACCGATGCTTGTTCTTTATTGTAGCCAGTAATACGGATAGCTAAACCTGAGAAAAGCAAAAAGCATTCTTCTCATATCATTTCAATGAAAAGAATGCTCCTACACATCTCTTATCTCCAAATACCGTTCGAGCTTACGTTTCACCCTCTGGAGGGCATTATCAATCGATTTCACATGACGGTCCAAATCTACCGCAATCTCTTGATAGGATCGGCCGTCCAGATAGAGCATTAACACCTTCCGCTCCAGATCACTCAGGATTTCACCCATCTTATCTTCCAAGCCGCTGAATTCTTCTTGATTAATGATCAATTCTTCGGGATCTGTCATCCGTGATCCGCAAATAACATCAAGTAAGGTTCGATCGGAATCTTCATCATAGATAGGCTTGTCCAAGGAAACATAGGAATTAAGCGGAATGTGCTTCTGGCGGGTAGCGGTCTTAATCGCAGTAATAATTTGGCGGGTAATACACAGCTCAGCGAATGCTTTAAACGTGGAAAGCTTGTCCTCCTTGAAATCGCGGATGGACTTGTATAGGCCAATCATGCCTTCCTGTACAATATCTTCGCGGTCAGCTCCAATGAGGAAATACGATCGAGCCTTAGCCCGGACGAAATTCTTGTATTTATGAATTAAGTATTCCAATGCCTCGCTGCTGCCATCGCGGACCGCTTCGACATTTTCTTCATCTGTCTTGTGGTCAAAGTCACGCATTCTCAATTCTTTGAGGTCGATGCTCACCGACAATCCCTCCGGCCTGCTTGCAAGGCTAACCTAGTTCGTTTAGCTTGACAAAGATTAGCCTTAGTATACATGAAGGCATTGAACATCGTCAACGGGGACCGTCCCCGCGCCGCCATCTTTCGAACAAGTTTCGCTGATCTCGGCTTAGCTTGCTGTCGAATGTATTGCGTATTTTGGAAGAAGCCTGCTCCTCCATTCGACTTTTCATCTCTTTCGAGCTTTGTCTCACACTATGCAATAACTCGCGGGCAGGCAAGCGAAGAGCTCCTTGGCCAAAAGTAACGCTCTGTTCTATGAAATCCGATGTGGCCACATAGACTTGAGTTCTGCGCGAGCTGAGTTCCCTCACAAGCCTCTCGATCATGGAGTCGGCGGTTTCTTTCTCCTTCGTGTACTGGACCTCCAGCGCACTCTGCCAATACTTACCTCCAACTCCAGGCACCTGATAAGCATCGAACACCACAATGACCCGTTTTCCCGAGTAAGATTGATAGTTCGCCAACAGATCTATCAGTTTGTCACGCGCTTCCTCCAGGCTGATGTCTTTGAGCTTCGAAAGCTCCGGCCATGCCCCGATAATATTATAGCCATCCACGATCAATATTTGCTTCATACGCGCATAAGCACCCGCTTCAAGAGACGGGACTCGTACGCTGCCGCACAACCTCATACATCAATACAGATGCAGCAACGGAAGCATTGAGAGAATTAATATGTCCATGCATCGGGAGTGTGACTAAAAAATCGCATTTTTCTTTGATCAGACGGCCAATGCCCTTACCTTCATTCCCAATTACAATCGCGAGCGGCATCTTAAAGTCTGCCTGATACACACTCTGCTCACCAGAGACATCCGCACCCGCAATCCATATCCCCGCTTCTTTCAGCCGCTCAATCGTCTGAGCCAGATTGGTAACACGCGCTACCGGAACGTATTCTATGGCACCTGCAGAGGTCTTGGACACAGTAGCAGTCAGTCCAACCGAACGCCTCTTCGGAATGATAACTCCATGGACGCCTGCGCAATCGGCTGTACGTAGTATGGAACCCAGATTATGCGGATCTTCGATCTCATCGAGAATTAGAAGAAACGGAGCACTGCCGCTCTCTTGAGCTTGAACAATCAAATCCTCCAGCTCAATGTAATCATAAGCCGTCACTTGAGCGACCACACCTTGATGAGGCACTTCTTGCACAAGCTGATCCAGCTTACGCTTATCAACGACTTGCACAACCACACCTTGCTTTTTAGCTTCTGTTAGCAAAGGTGTCAGCTGCTGCTGCTTCGCCTGGTCCGCAATATATAATTTATGAATCGTTCGACCTGAACGCAGCGCCTCATGCACCGAGTTCCTTCCGCCAATGTATTCTTCCATATTGAATTTCTCCTTCTACTTACATCTATTCATTCTAAAAATCAATCGTTCGCTGCACCTGAGCGCGGATTAATTCTTTGACCCTGCTAGCGACTCGATAGCGACATCCATCAACGCTTGGAGCCGCTCATACGAGCCTTGATAATATAGATAACCAACTAAGCATTCAAAAGCTGTGCTATGTCTATACTCCAATACATCAGCATTCTTCGGAACGGATCCGGACTTAGCGTTACGCCCGCGTTTCACTATATCCTTCTCCTCTTCAGTAAGCTGCGGCATCCATGCCTCAAGCGCCTTGGATTGAGCTCGATTGGAGACAAACCGTACGGACTCACGATGCAAATGATTCGGTCTATGATTAGGCTGAGAAATGACGTACTGGCGAACATATGTTTCATACACCGCGTCTCCCAAATAGGCCAACACCAGCGGACTTAACTGCTTATAAGGCTTCGATGGCAGAAAAGTGAACAGAGTCGAGTTCATCGGATCCCGTTCCTTCTTCTTTGATTGAATGGTTGTATTCGTATCCGTATTCGTATTCATATCGGTATCCGTCTCGAGCTTCCCCCTTGTCATTTTCGGCGCCAGCGGATTCCCTGCGGTGTATCCTCCAGGAATATTCCTTGCTCCGTCAATAGATCCCGGATCTCATCCGCTCGTGACCAATTTTTACTCTTCCGCGCTTCCGTCCGCTCTATGATCAATCGTTCGATATCCTCATCCAGCAGCTCGTTGTTCTCTTCCTTCAGTATACCCAAGATCCCGTTAAGCTCAGCGAAAGCTTGCATTAATTGTTCCAACGCAGCCTTCTTCGCATTCGGCTTATTCATGTATGGATTGGCAATACTTACTAACTCGAACATAGCGGTGATCGCATCTGCTGTGTTAAAGTCATCGTTCATTTTATCTTGGAAAAAGGTTCGATTCGCTGCGATGGCGGCTTTTATTTCTTGTTCTTCCTCATCTCTATCCGGAGCAGACAATGTCTCCAGACGATGCTTAAGATTAATAACACAATTATTCAGTCGTTCCAGACCATTGTCGGCCTGCTCGATAGCTTCATCCGTGAAATTGATCGGATTCCGATAATGTGTGGAGAGCATGAAAAAACGAAGCGTCTCAGGTTTGATCTGCTTTAACAACTCTTTGACAATAATCCCGTTGCCAAGCGATTTGGACATTTTCTGATCATGGATATGAATGTATCCATTATGCATCCAATACCTTGCCAACGGCTTGCCCGATAAGCATTCGGACTGGGCCACTTCACACTCATGATGCGGGAACTGCAGGTCTTGACCGCCTCCGTGAATATCAAGCGTATCGCCCAGGTATTTGCGCACCATAGCCGAGCACTCTATATGCCACCCTGGGCGCCCATCCCCCCAAGGACTTGGCCAGAATATTTCTCCTGGCTTGGCTGCCTTCCATAATACAAAATCTTGCGGATTCTCCTTGCGTTCGTCGACTTCTACCCGAATACCGAACTGCAATTCCTCCAAATTCTGGTGAGACAGCTTTCCGTATTCAGGAAAATTCGACGTTCGGAAGTAAACATCACCGCCGCTCTCGTATGCGAATTCCCCGTTCACCAACTCTTCAATAAAAGCGATGATCTCAGGGATATTCTCTGTGACTCGAGGGTTAACCGTAGCACGCTCGATCCGCAGCGATTCCAGATCTTCGTAGTAAGCGGCAATGAATCGTTCGGCAATGTCGGGTACGGTCATGTTCGATTGCTCGGATTTGCGAATCAGCTTGTCATCCACATCGGTGAAGTTCACTACGTACTTGACTTCATACCCAATCCAGCTCAAGTATCTCCGAACGACATCAAAGAAAATAGCAGGACGCGCATTTCCAATGTGGATATAATCGTACACGGTAGGTCCGCACACATACATATTCACCTTGCCAGGGGTAAGCGGTTCGAACGTTTCCTTACTTCGTGTTAAAGTGTTATACAGTTTCAGATTGCCCATTGCCATTCTCTTGCCCTCCATTATGTTTCTTGCCTTCCATAGCCTTCTGTTTCTGAAGCTCTTCAATCTGACTCCTCAGCTCTTCAATTTGTTTCTCCATTTGCTGAAAAATATCAATAAGCGGGTCCGGAAGCTTGTCGTGATCGAGTCGATTCAGACTGATCCCATCCCGTTTCACGACTCTCGCTTTGAATCCGACAACGGTGCTGTTAGGGGGGACCTCTTGCATGACGATCGCATTCGCGCCTATCTTCGAATTATCTCCCACGGTGAACGATCCCAAAACCTTCGCTCCTGAAGAAATCACCACATTATTGCCGATGGTAGGATGACGCTTCCCTTTCTCCTTGCCGGTACCGCCTAAAGTTACGCCCTGATAAAGCACTACATCATCGCCGATTTCGCAGGTTTCTCCAATAACAACGCCCATTCCGTGGTCTATGAAGAGTCGATTTCCCAACTTCGCTCCAGGATGAATCTCGATACCGGTGAAGAAACGGCAGATTTGGGACACAATGCGTGCGAAGGTATACCATCTATGCTTGTAAAAGAATCGGGATATTCTATGTCCCCAAATGGCATGAAGTCCTGAGTAGGTGAATAACACCTCGAACAAGCTCCTTGCCGCAGGGTCATTATCAAAAACGGCCCCAATGTCTGACTTCATCCGACTAAACATACGCTCTCCCCCGTTACCATTCTCTCTTGGCACAGAAAGTTCTCTTGTTTTCAGCACAATGATTCCAGCCTTTCCTGGTGGTTAACCAAATAAAAAACGCCCCTGCAGCGTTAGCTGCAGAGACGTCTGATCGCGGTCCCACTCTGCTTGAAATATCCTTGAACACACATACTGTGAAGCATGCTGCTCTAACTATTCCACTCGAAATCCTTAACGCGGACCATTCGGCACTGCCTAGACGACTAGCGCAAACGAGTATACGTTCGCACATTAGTCGTATCAACCGTGCAGCTCACAGGCGCATTTCCGAATGAGCGGGATTGGATAACTCACAGCCGCTTGTTCAATAAGAACAACCGATTATCCTCTCTGTGAATCCCTGCCGAAACGTACTCTCCTGATCGAGGCTTTTATCTAAGCTCAATTAGCATAAAGTGTAAATGTAAATTACTGATTAGTATACACCAATCTAATGCGTTATGACAATATTCCGCTCAAACGTTCAACAATTTTGGCTTTTCCTAGCAGGTACAATGTCTGATTCAGATCACGACCGTGCATCTGACCTGTCAGAGCAACACGGATCGGCATGAACAATGCTTTTCCCTTGAAGCCCGTGTCCTTCTGCACTTGTTTCAATGATTGTTGTATAGTGTCCACAGTAAGCTCCGACTCCGGCAACCGCTCAATGAGTTCAAGAAAGGCTCTAAGTACAGCAGGCACTTGTTCTTCGCTCAACACAGCTTCAGACTCTTCATCCCTTGTAACCGTATCGGTGAAGAACATCTCTGACAATTCAACAATTTCGGAAGCCGCATGCAATTGCTCTTGATACAGACCGACAAGCGATGTAACCCATTGCTTAGTTGCTTCGTCCAACTCAGTCGGAATACGTCCAGCTTTCTGCAGGTGGGGGATGGCTAGTTCGGTAATTCGCCCTGTGTCTGCTTTTTTAATGTAGTAATTGTTCATCCATTTCAGCTTCTCTGTATCGAACACGGCTGGACTTTTGGAGACACGCGAAAGATCGAACTGCTCAATGAGCTCCTCTCTCGTAAATATTTCTTCCTCCCCTTTTGGAGACCAACCTAGTAGAGCAATAAAATTCAAAACGGCTTCCGGTAAGTAACCGAGCTCGTCATATTGCTCTATAAACTGAATAATGGATTCGTCCCGCTTACTCATTTTCTTCCGATCTTGATTTAGAATAATGGATAAATGAGCAAACTCAGGAGCAGGAATTTCTAAAGCTTCGTAAAGTAAAACTTGCCGCGGAGTGTTAGACACATGCTCTTCACCCCGGATCACAAGCGTAATGTTCATTAAATGATCGTCCAATATGACCGCAAAGTTATAAGTCGGAATCCCATCTGGCCGTGCAATGATAAAATCCCCAATACCGTTTGAGTCGAATTCAACCGTCTCACGCACTCTATCAGTAAACTGAATGGTTTGATTCTCAGGTACACGAAAGCGAGTTGCAGGCTTCCGTCCCTCAGATTCGTAATTCGCTTTATCCTCCGCAGATAAATGACGACATCTTCCTGAATATCGAGGCATTTCACCTAATTCTTCCTGTTCCGCCCTCTCCCGCTCTAAATCTTCCTCGGAACAGTAACAAGGATATGCGGTCCCGTTCTCTAACAGCTTATCGATGAACGGCTTGTATAATGACAGCCTCTCCATCTGGCGGTATGGAGCATACGGCCCACCGATGTCCACACTTTCATCCCAATCCATTTGAAGCCATTTCAAACCCTCGAGTTGGCTGTCGATGGCAGCCTCCACATGACGAGTCTGATCTGTATCTTCGAACCGGACAATGAACTGGCCACCGCTTTTACGTGCCATAAGATAATTGAAAAGTGCCGTTCTTGCTCCGCCGATATGCAGATGTCCCGTCGGACTTGGAGCATAACGGACGCGTACTTCATTAGACATAATTTTTACTCCTCCCATTCGATCCATCCAAAAATATTAGAAGCTATCATAGCACAACTTTCATTAAACACACAACCGATTGAGCGGCAATTCCTTCGCCACGCCCGGTAAACCCTAGTTGCTCTGTCGTCGTAGCCTTTACATTCACTTGAGCTGTATCCGCTCCTAGAGCCTGTGCAATGATAGCCGTCATCTGCGGAATGTACGGGGCCATCTTAGGCTTCTGAGCAATAATTGTGGAGTCTATGTTGCCAAGCTTATACCCCTTCTCTTGAGCAAGCTCCCATACCCGTTCAAGCAGCTTCAGGCTATCTGCGTCCTTGAAAGCATTGTCATGATCCGGAAAATGCTTGCCAATATCACCAAGGCCCAACGCACCCAGTATTGCATCACTAATCGCGTGCAGCAGCACATCCGCATCGGAATGCCCGAGCAATCCTTTTTCATAAGGAATGTCGACACCGCCAATAATGCACTTACGACCCTCCACTAGTTGATGTACATCAAAGCCATTTCCTACTCGTATCATTTGATTCCCTCTCCCCCATAACGCGCTGCAATCGTCTCTGCCCATAGCAAATCTTCCGGCGTTGTGATTTTGATATTCGTATAAGTTCCTTCTGCAATCCGCACATGAATCCCTAATCGTTCCACTAGAACAGAGTCATCCGTTCCGGTGTATGCATCACGAATTGCTTGCTCATGGGCTTCTCGCAGCAAATCAAGACGAAAAGCTTGCGGGGTTTGAATGGCCCACAAGCTTCTTCGGTCCGGCGTCGATTGGATGACTCCGCTCTTATCCGCGACTTTAATTGTATCCTTCACCGGCACAGCCAGTACGGCCGCTCCGGTTATTCGGGCTTCCGCTATGCACGAGCGAACTCGCGCCTCTCCTATGAAAGGCCTGACACCATCATGCACCGCAACCCACTCGATGCGCTGGGGCATCGCCTGTATTCCGTTGTATACGGATGCTTGCCGTTCTGCACCCCCAGCAAGGACAGCTGACACTTTGCTCAAGCCATTGTGAACTATGTAATCTTGGCATCTAGCAATATCACCTGCCCCCACAACAAGCACGATCGTATCGACGATGTCCATTGCTTGGAATCTTTCAAGGGTATGAACCAGAATCGGCTTACCGCTGAGCATCAAGTATTGTTTGCTCTCAGGCGTACCCATTCGTGTTCCGGTTCCTGCGGCAACAACGATTACGCCTACATTACTCATCTATAGGACTCACTCCTGCCGTAAAACAATTAGATGTATCCTATCATAATCGTTTTACTGCGCTTTTTCCAATAATTTCGGTTTGGCAAAAATCATACGCCCTGCCGAAGTCTGCAGAACACTCGTAACCAACACCTCAATCGTCGCGCCGATGAAATCTCGGCCGCCTTCTACTACAATCATCGTCCCATCATCAAGATAAGCAACCCCTTGGCCGTGCTCCTTGCCATCTTTGATCACTTGAACGAGAATTTCTTCCCCTGGCAGGACGACTGGCTTAACGGCATTGGCTAAGTCATTAATGTTCAGAACCGATACGCCCTGCAATTCGCATACTTTATTGAGATTGAAGTCGTTTGTAATGACTTTCCCCTGTAATACCTTTGCTAGCCGCACCAGCTTGCTGTCCACCTCGGAAATTTCCTCGAAATCTCCTTCATAAATTAACACCTTCACATCTAGCTCTTTTTGAATCTTGTTCAGAATATCAAGTCCCCGTCGACCGCGGTTGCGCTTAAGCAGATCAGAGGAATCCGCAATATGTTGAAGCTCTTCCAGGACAAACTCTGGTATGACCAGAATCCCTTCTATGAAGCCAGTCTTACAAATATCCGCAATACGGCCATCAATGATGACGCTTGTATCCAATATTTTGTGAATATCCGCAGAAGCTCCTCCGCGTTTGTTCTTCTCGCTTTTGGAAGCGAATAAATCCATCACATCATCCTTACGAGCATATCCGACACGGAATCCAATGTAACCAAGCAAGGCGGTAAGGCTTACAGCAAGCACACTTCCTAGCCATCCAATCTTGGTCAGAATCGGGAATAACAAAGCAGATATAGCAAGACCAACCACAATACCAGCTATTCCTGAGAACAACTCTGGAGAAGGGATGCGGGCCATTTGCTCCTCCCACTTATACAAGCGCTCCTGCCCAAATTGAATTAAACCTGTCGTAAAACCGTAGAACAGAGCTGCCATAATCCCAGCACACACGAATGCTTGTCCGGCAATCGCATCCACCTCAAACAAAAGGTTCACCATGAATAAGAACAATTGCCCGATTAGCTCTTGCCACTGGTATCCAATCAAAGCCCCGATCAAAGCCATCAGCAGCCTTCCATAACGAATAACCATTTTAACCTTCACCTCCATAAACGGGACATATCCGGTCCTGGTTTGAACATGTGCACAATGCCAAATGAGGATGCAACAAGCCGGAAATATCTCTCTTTTTACAATTATGGTCCAATTTCAGTTCCACTAATCTCTCACCTGTAACTTTTTTTGTAAAATGTTTATGAAGGAAACGCTCTCATGTTGGATTGAATAATACTTCCATTTCTTTTATAATGAAAAAAATGAGTTCTTACACGAGGTGAATGGAATGAGCGACTTAACCTTGAAACAATTTCAAGAGCAAGTGTCCGATCTGCTGCTCCGTCATCGAAGCTTGCTGGATGTCCTATCCAAGACTCAGCAATCAAGCGCTTCTATGAACCGAAGTGTGATAAAAGCGATTACCGAATGCGGGTGTATTAGCTTGCAGGCTAACAAACAACCTTATCCCGCGGAGCTATCCCTTGAAGATGCTCGATCTTTCGCCCAGACCCATGTTAATGGTCAGTTATGTGAGAATTGCGTAGATGCCATCACTGTGCAGTTGGGCAAGAACTTGTTCTACATGTCTTCGATGTGTAACCTGCTAGACCTGAATATGGATGCAATATTGGAAAAGGAATCTCAAAAGTGCACGACGTTAGGCATATTCAACTTGTCGTGAGGAATGGCATACAACAAACAGAAAAAGCATTTATTTTCCCTTATGGAAAATAAATGCTTTTTATTTTCGAAACCGTATGTTTAGTTATCCGTGTTTCTTCGATTTAGTGGATTCGTCTACACCAGGCTTATTGCGTTTCCTTCTTCTGGAGAGTGTTCTAACGTTTTTTTTTAGGCCATTCAATCCATATAGGGCATATAGCACTAACGGAACGAACAATAGCTTCGTCAATATGCCTTTATATACGATAGCGAGAATAACGACTACTACCACAATTATGGGTGTAATCCACACCGCTGCCTTAGGAATACCCACTTTCTTAAAGTTCGGGTACCTTACAGTACTGACCATTAAAAAGGATAACACGAGTGTTGAAATTAGTAATAGGGTCGATGAGATCTCATCATGGAATAAAGCTAATGTACTGAGTACGCAACCCGCCGCAGGAATGGGAAGACCGATAAAGTAACCAGGTGTACCCGCGACTACATTGAACCTAGCCAGTCTTAGCGCTCCACAAATCGGGAAGATAGCTGTTACAATCCAAGCAAGCGCAGCTGTGTTCAGATCCTGAAAAGCTACTACATACATAATGAATGCTGGTGCGACACCAAATGAGATGACATCTGATAAGGAATCCAGCTCTTTACCGAATTCGCTCTGTGCGTTCAATGCTCGAGCAACTCGTCCATCGAGCCCGTCGAGAAGCATGGCTACGATGACGAATATAGCGGCTAATTCTGCGTTTGAGTTGTCCGGGCTGGAATTGAAAGCCAAAATAATCGCAATAATCCCCAAGAACAGATTACCTACGGTAAACATGCTGGGAATAGAATTTCTAATCATGCAAGCTCCACCTCTAAATGTACTATGCCCCAATTCAATTCATTCCATGTTATCATGGTCTTGTTGAGTTGGAACAGGAAACAATTGTTCGTCCAATCTATCTTATGATTGTATGCGTTTTAAATATGTCTGTCAATGAACAATTGCTCTTGGATACGCTTCAAACCTTCCTTAATGGCTCGTGCACGAACCTCTCCAATGCCGTCCACCTCGTCTAGTTCCTCTATGGTGGCCATTACCATATGAGGAAGATGTACGAATCGCTCTACAAGATTATGGATGATAATAGCAGGCAATCGCGTAAGCTTACTCAGCATCCGATAACCGCGCGGAGAGACAGGTTCCTCAAGCATGGAATTGGAGTAGGAGAAGCCTAAAAGCCTTATAAGATGCTGGTGATCCAATAACTCTTCCGCACTGAGCTTCTTCAAACCTGCGATCACTTCTCTAACTTTCTCGTCCGAATTATCCTTGCAATAGTCCTTTATCAGGAGCATCTCTTCTTGTTCGGTGTTGGCCACAAGCTCTTCCAGCTGCATGCGAATGAGGCGACCCTCAGTGCCCAATTCGGTAATGTATCGTTTGATCTCCGTCTTCACGCGGAGCACCATTTCAATACGTTGAATAGCGCCTGATACTTCTTGTAACGTGACCAATTCCTCGAACTCGGCCGCCCCAAGATTGGTCAATGCCTGATCCAGAACAGTCTTATACTTCTCTACAGTCTGAATGGCTTGATTGGCCTTCGTCAGAATAACTCCGATATCTTTAAGCGAGTAACGTAGATTTCCCTGATACACGGTAATCACATTACGGCGTTGGGAGATCGAGACAACAAGCTTGCCTGTCTGCTTGGCCACTCGCTCAGCCGTTCTATGACGGATCCCTGTCTCGATGGAACTGATGGAAGAATCCGGGATCAACTGAGTATTGGCATACAGAATCCGTTTGATATCCTCGCTAAGGATGATAGCGCCATCCATCTTGGCAAGCTCATATAAATAGTTGGGAGAGAAATCGCAATTTATGGAAAAGCCCCCGTCTACGAGTTCCATTACTTCAGGGCTATAGCCTACTACGAGTAAAGCTCCTGTCTTAGCGCGAAGCACATTTTCTAGCCCTTCGCGAAAAGAGGTGCCAGGAGCGACCAACTGCAGAATTTGACTCATTTTATCGCGTGGAGCTTCTTCTTTCACTTGCTGACCTCCTAAAACTTTCCGTAGGAAAGTTACTTCTCACTCTAAAGTCGCCTTCAACGCTTCGGCTACTGTGTTTACAGCTATTATCTCAATCCCATCAGGTGGATTCCACCCTTTGGTACTCTTGGCAGGTAATACAACTCTTCTAAACCCTAATTTGTGCGCCTCCCGAACTCTTGCATCAACCCTGGACACACCGCGCACTTCTCCGGTTAATCCAACCTCTCCGATGACAACGTCATAAGGATTCACCGGTTTGTCCTTGAAGCTGGAAGCAATCGCTACAGCAACAGCCAGATCAACGGCGGGTTCATCCAACTTCAGGCCTCCTGCAACGTTCAGATAAGCATCTTGATTCTGCAGAAACAAACCAATTCTTTTCTCCAATACCGCAATGATCAACGTGAGTCTGTTATAATCGACCCCCGTCGCCATCCTTCGAGGGCTAGGAAAATTCGTTGAAGAGACAAGCGCCTGAAGCTCGACCAGGACGGGTCTCGTACCCTCCATACTTGCTACTACTGTTGATCCTGACACATGAAGAGGTCGTTCGGCAATGAATAGCTCAGAAGGATTAGTAACCTCTCTGAGGCCAAGCTCATTCATTTCGAATATTCCGATTTCATTGGTAGATCCGAATCTGTTCTTAACCGCTCGCAGTAACCGATAAGTATGATGCCGCTCTCCTTCAAAATACAGAACACAATCCACCATGTGCTCCAAGAGCCGAGGACCCGCAATTGCTCCCTCCTTGGTAACGTGCCCTACCAGCACGGTTGCGATACCTTTTCCTTTGGCAATTCTCATAAAATGGCCTGTGCATTCTCTTACTTGCGATACACTGCCCGGCGCAGAGGTAACAGCAGGATGGTACACGGTCTGGATCGAGTCGATCACCAAAAGATCGGGTTGCGTACTCTCAATCGCCTCATCAATCAATTCCATATTCGTCTCACACAGGACAAACAAATTCTCGGATAGCGCGTTCAGCCGATCTGCTCTAAGCTTCAGCTGTGCGGCAGATTCCTCTCCAGATATGTACAGCACTTTCAAGTTCTTTACGGTCAAGCTAAAAGAAGTTTGCAGCAACAAAGTGGATTTCCCGATCCCTGGATCCCCGCCTACTAAGATTAGAGACCCGGGTACAATGCCGCCTCCCAATACTCGATTGAGCTCGGTCATGTCGGTGAGTATGCGATTCTCCTGACTACTTTCTATATTTATGATCGATACGGGCAATTCTTTCGTAAGAGTTGTTGAACTCGACAATCCCCGTGCGCGCACAGGCGTCTCGATCTCTTCAACAAAGCTGTTCCAAGCTTGACAACCAGGGCATTTCCCCAACCATTTCGGCGATTCATACCCGCACTCTTGACAGCTAAATTTAGTTTTGAGCTTAGCCATTACATATCCTCGCTTTGCATAGTAATCAAAGTTTACCATGTGATGCAAATACTGAAAACCCCACAATGGAATATTTTTCATGTATCACAATCAAAACCCCACGCCCTGATCACTCAGAGAACGTGGGGTTGCTTACCCTTGTGCTATATATCAATTAGCTGAAACTTGGTTCTTCAGTACAACTAACTCACCGTTCTGTTCATCAATGGTCAACGAATCCCCTTTGGCTATACTGCCTTGAAGCAGCTCTTCGGATAAACGATCCTCAATATGCTTCTGGATCGCTCTGCGAAGCGGTCTTGCGCCATAGGTCGGATCGAAGCCTTCCTTAGCAAGAAATTTCTTGGCTGAGTCTGTCAAAGTAAATGCCACTTCATGCTCACGCAGACGCTTGCTAAGCTCATCAGACATAAGGGTAACAATCTTGGCAATGTGCTCCTCATCCAAGGAGTGGAAGACGATATTCTCGTCAATCCGGTTAAGGAACTCTGGTCGGAAGTTTTTCTTCAGCTCCGCCATGACTTTATCCTTCATCACATTGTAATCTTTACCTGAGTCATTGACGGCCGTGAAGCCTAAGGAAGTATTTTTCTTGATTGTATCCGCGCCAACATTGGATGTCATAATGATCAGTGTGTTACGGAAATCTACTGTGCGTCCTTTGGAATCCGTCAGACGGCCGTCCTCTAGAACTTGCAACAGGATATTGAACACTTCGGGATGAGCCTTCTCAATCTCGTCTAAGAGCACAACAGAGTAAGGCTTACGGCGAACTTTCTCGGTCAGTTGTCCGCCTTCTTCGTATCCTACATATCCCGGAGGCGCTCCGACTAGACGAGAAGTCGAATGTTTCTCCATGTACTCGGACATGTCAATCCGGATAACCGCATTCTCATCTCCGAACATCGATTCAGCCAGAGCACGAGCCAACTCTGTTTTACCTACACCCGTAGGACCCAGGAAGATGAACGATCCCATTGGGCGTTTCGGATCCTTAAGCCCCGCTCTAGCGCGGCGAATGGCTCGGCTTACCGCTTTGACGGCTTCATCCTGACCAATAATTCTCTCATGAAGAATCGATTCCATCTTAAGCAGGCGCTCGGTCTCTTCTTCAGCCAGCTTCGTAACAGGCACTCCCGTCCAGCTTGCCACAACCTGAGCGATATCGTCCGGAGTAACCTCTGAGTCGGTTCTGCCTTGTTTTTCTTTCCATTCATTCTTCGTAATTTCAAGCTCGTCACGCATCTTCTGTTCCGTATCTCGGAGAGAAGCTGCTTTCTCGAACTCTTGACTTTGCACCGCTGCATCCTTTTCCTTGCGGACATTGTCAAGCTGAGTCTCCAATTGCTTCAGGTTCGGCGGTATGGTATAGGAACGTAGTCTTACTTTGGAGCTGGCCTCATCGATTAGATCGATTGCTTTATCCGGTAAGAAACGGTCGGTAATATAGCGATCGGATAACTTAACGGCCTGTACAATAGCCTCATCCGTAATTTTCACCCGGTGATGCGCTTCATAACGATCACGCAATCCGTGCAGAATCTGAATAGCTTCATCAGGAGAAGGCTGATCCACTGTGATTGGTTGGAAACGGCGCTCCAGGGCGGCATCCTTCTCGATATACTTCCGATACTCATCCAGAGTGGTAGCACCTATACACTGCAGCTCGCCGCGCGCAAGCGCCGGCTTCAGGATGTTAGAGGCGTCAATGGCGCCTTCAGCCCCGCCTGCACCGATAAGAGTGTGCAGTTCGTCGATAAAGAGCACAATATTACCTGCTGCGCGAATCTCATCCATAATTTTTTTCAGACGATCTTCGAACTCTCCGCGATATTTGGTTCCTGCCACTACCGAGCCCATGTCGAGCGTCATTACACGCTTGTCTCGCAGAGTCTCCGGGATTTCGTTGTTAATGATCCGTTGGGCAAGTCCTTCCGCAATTGCAGTCTTACCTACCCCAGGCTCTCCGATCAGAACAGGATTGTTCTTCGTACGGCGGCTTAACACCTGGATCACACGTTCAATTTCTTTGGCCCGGCCGATAACCGGATCCAGATTTCCTTCTTTGGCATAGGCGGTCAAATCTCTGGCCAACCCGTCTAATGTAGGAGTATTCACGTTAGCTGAAGTCCCTTGGTTCGAGGACACGGCCTCGCTGCTTCCTAGAAGCTGCAGAACCTGCTGACGCGCTTTGTTAAGGCTGACGCTTAAGTTGTTAAGCACACGAGCTGCAACTCCTTCACCCTCACGGATAAGGCCTAGTAGGATGTGCTCGGTTCCTACGTACGTATGCCCAAGCTTACGCGCTTCGTCCATGGATAGCTCAATTACCTTCTTCGCTCTTGGCGTGTATGCAATGTTGGTTGGCTGCTCTTGACCGCGCCCAATCAGCGATTCCACTTCATCCTGTATTTTCTCGAGACTGAGGCCCAAAGCTACAAGTGCTTTTGCTGCAATTCCGTCACTTTCACGAATAAGTCCAAGTAAAATATGCTCTGTACCAATATTGTTATGTCCCAAGCGCACAGCCTCTTCTTGTGCTAAGGCCAGTACTTTCTGAGCTCTCTCCGTAAATCTGCCAAACATCATGCCAAACACCTCCATTTATTGTTATAACAAGAACTGATTATAAATGTGTTAAGTAGTACATAGCTTCTCGCGTATTAATTCGGCACGGCGAATATCTCGATCGTCTGACGACAGCTTCGCTCCAGCAGAATATTGAAGGTACCCTGGCTGAGTCAGTACCGACAATTCATTCAGTACATTTGGAGAAACATTCTCCAGTATGCCTAAATCAATACCTAAACGAACATCTGACAACCGCTGTGCAGCTTCTTTAGAATCCATGATAGAAGCATAAGACAATATCCCGTAGGATCGTTTGACTCTGTCTTCTATTCGCAGTCGGGACTCACTAACAAGCTTCTGCCTTGCCGCACGCTCGTGCTCAATAATTTGACGCACTACGCTGTATAGATTATCTATAATCTCCTGTTCAGACTGACCAAGTGTAATCTGATTGGAGATCTGAAACACGTTACCCGTCGCTTCACTGCCTTCCCCGTAAAGTCCTCTAACCGCTAGACCCACCTGATTGATCGCAGATAAAATGCGGTTCATCTGTTGAGTTATAACGAGTGCAGGAAGATGCATCATGACCGAAGCTCTTATACCTGTTCCTACATTTGTAGGACAACTGGTCAAGTAACCTCTATGCTCATCAAAAGCATAATCAAGCTGTGATTCAAACACATCATCGATCTGATTCGCCAAATCCCACGCTTCTCTTATCTGGAAACCCGGACATAAACATTGTATGCGAAGATGGTCTTCTTCGTTGATCATTATGCTAACCGATTCGTTACGGCTGAGAATAAATGCTCCGTCTCTTGCCTCATTGGCCAAATTCGGACTGATGAGATGTTTCTCGACGAGAACCCGTTTCTCCAAGTCACTTAGCTGTTCAAGGGAAATGAACTGGAACTCACTGATCGTATTCAACTCATCGCTATCCATCATCTGACGCACTTGATTCAGCACTTCTTTGGATTGGATATTGGTAGACAGCATCGGGAATGGATATGTGCTAAGATTACGGGCTATTCGGATCCGACTGCTTATGACCACATCTTGATCAGGCCCTTTGGCATTCATCCACTCACTAAGCGCATGCTCCATATATTTTCGGGAAGACATGAACGATCACCTCTTTTCAGCCTTGCACGCCGTTATATTTATTTTCTAACTCTCGGATCTTATCTCTTAGTGTTGCTGCATATTCGAATTCCTGACTTTGGATTCTGGCTTGAAGCTCATGCTTCAGCTCTTCGATCTCACGTTTTTGCTGAATAAGTCCGCCTGAGCGTTTCGGGATTTTGCCGACATGTACGACGTTTCCGTGAACCCTCTTCAAAAGAGGATCAAGTTTGTCAGTAAAATGCTTGTAGCACGAGCTGCATCCAAAACGTCCCAATTTGCTGAACTGTCCGTAAGTTAACCCGCATTGATCGCATCTAAGTGCAGAAGTTGCCTTCTGACCAAAGGAAGCACCTGTGGGAGGATCGAAATCTAACAAGCCCGATAACAAATTATGAATGGAAAAACCATTAGGCGTACCTGGAATCATCTCACCCTTCTCTCGAGCACATGATTCGCAAATATGAAACTCCGTCTTCTCCCCATTCACAATCTTCGTAAAATGCAGAGTAGCCGGCTTCTTGTTGCATTCCTGACAAAGCATACCCTATCGTCCCTCCTCCGCGGAATTGTGAAGCAAATGCACCTCAGAAGCGTGATTCAAAACAAGTGATCATTTACTTAAAAGAGCAATCAACATTGCTTTGAGCAGCTTCGCCCTGATTTCGTCGCGGAGAGGCAGCTTGAATGTGAGTACATCCCTAGAAATGGCTGCTCGTAGCAGATTAGCTTCCCGGCAAGTGATTAGCTCCCCATCCTCGAGCTGGTAAATAAGACCTTCAGCACTGGATTGGTCGATATGCGTGCTTATCGTTCGGAAGATATGCACGTGAATCCCTTCCTTGAGAGGAAGGTCAACTTTCTGGATACGGATATATCCACCGCCACCCCGCTTGCTTTCCACTAGGAAACCTTTCTCTACCGTAAAACGAGTACTAATCACATAGTTGATTTGGGATGGTACACACTCGAACCGGTCGGCCAGGTCGCTCCGCTGAATCTCAATCACATTATCCGGACTAAGCTGTAAAGTATGCTTCAGATACTGTTCAATGATGTCCGAGACATTGCGCATCCATGGACCTCCATTCCCAATAAATTGACTTTGACTATCTTTGACTATATCTCCATTATAATGAGTTTTCTGAATTTTGCAAGTAGTAGGCTTCACTCTATTTTCTTAAAATGGTATTACTTATTGTAGCAGTTTCCTAATCGCTTTATACGCGTTTACCCCATCTAATTCCTTAAACTCAAGGGCTGTAATTTGAAACTGCTGGCTTGTTCTTTAACGTTGGATGCCCTGGCGGTTGATTTAAACTTGTTTGACATGCTGCTGACGTCAAGATTAGTTGCGAAAAAGCAATTAATTCGTGTCACGTTGATCAAATCTGTGCATTTAGTTGCATAAAAGCAATTAATCGTACCAAATTGCGATTTTCAGTCACATACTGGTCCGATTAGTTGCGGTTTAGCAGTTAATTCGGGGAAAAAGCGGGAGTGCGTGAGATTAGTGCGGTTTCGCAGCTAATTCGCTTTCCTCGGCAACAAAAGCTCCAGACAGCAAAAGACCCGCACATGATGTGCGGGTCTTTTGCTTATCTGCTCCTGCTTGGCAACGTCCTACTCTCCCAGGACCCTGCGGTCCAAGTACCATCGGCGCTGGAGG
>NZ_JCAUBA010000034.1:0-55399 GCF_059692235.1 Paenibacillus sp. J2R1T-4
AATAAGAGCGCCTCCTTGATGGTGTTGGGTATGTAACCCTTGGACAAACCCATCATACCGAGGCGCTCCTTTTTTAGCAAAGACTGTTTCTTAGCCTTAACAGGAATGTTTAGCTTAACGCACCAGCCCTGAATCGTTGAATTGTAAACACCTCCGAGGATCCTATTTTGACAAAAATATACCCACTCAGAAGAGTGGGTAATACCGTTTTTTAACAATACAAATGTCCATCACAACTCTTTGAATATCGGAAATTTCATCAACTGTATATTTCGTGCTTGTAAATTGATGTCTATGCCTAAACTTCCCTATAAACAAGGCAAGTAAGAAGAAAATATCATCGAAGTTATGTAATGCGATATCCTGAAAGTGTCGGTCCAACGGTAGCGATCTTTCTTTGAACATCCCTAATTTTTGATATACTAACATTGACAGTATTCTACATTCTTCGGAAGCTCGCGGTGCTTTAGTCTTGCTGTGTTCATAACCGCAACTACATTTAAAAATGTTCGGTTTCTGCCATGTAATGATTTCACCACATACAAAACATTTATCGATTAACACATTGTCATGGTAAGGGCAAGCTAGAACATTTATGTGGTGCCAGACTTTGCGGAAATACATATTTTCCGCCAAGCAATATGGGCATACTTTTGCTTTTGTTAATGTGAATGATGAAGTATGGGCGACAGCATTGTAAAAGCGGTAATATCCATTTATGGTTTCATGCTTCCGAAGTAGCATATCACTTATGTTTTCTCTGCTGATTAGGAAAAGTGCTGCTAAGTAATCCAAATCTTCACTCGAGATATCTGTAAAATCAATGTTATAATTAAAAATTTTACTCTGAACGTCCTCAAACATTTGAAGCTCGGAGAAAATGTATTTAAGGGGAAATAAATCTTGGGAAACTCTTATTAGATAGCCGGTTAAACTTTCGTCACTATATCTTTCCGGGCGATACAATAATTTTTTTCATAGCTGCCCCCCTTTCCATTTTTAATGTTGTAAATCCTTCATATCACCTTCTCCAAGTTGTATGCTTCCTAAACACCGCCACGCATATGATAGTATTTAGCAAGATTGGCCAAAAGAAAAAGGCTTAGGAAGTAGCCCCTAAGCCTTTTTTGTATATTTATACATATTTATGCATAACTTAATTTACAGTTAATTATGAAATAAAATTTACAGCTTATTTTGAAATAATTACAACTTTTCGTGAAAAATCACACCGGGGCGACCACCCCGGGCTCAATTCTTATGAACAGCGGCTATATCCGCAGTTAGTGCAGTTCTTGCATCCCTCAGAGTTTACGAGGGAGGCGCTGCCGCATGACGGACACAGGTCGAGCGACGAGCTTTCGGAGACGGCTGCCGCGTAGGTGTAGGTCGGCTGCTCGGTTGTGGCGGTCACCTCTTGTGTAGCGGTGACGTAGTCGTCGGATTCGTCTTCACCGATGTGGGTTTCGAGCGCCTTCGCAACAGCGTCCGCAATGGACTCGACGCGGTTCGGTCCGAAGCCGATGGCGCCAGATCCGCCGATGCCCTTCAAGTGCTTGGTTAGCAGCTGTACCTTATTGCCGTGATCGCCGTAGCGGAGGAACAAGGAGCAGACGCGGCCGAGTGCTTCGGACATCGCGAATACATCAGAGCCTGCCTTACCAACATTCAAGAATATCTCACTAGGCGAGCCGTTCATGTCGTTGATTGTGATATATGCCATACCGAATGGCGTGTTGAACTTGTAAGTCGCACCGCGAAGGATCTGCGGACGGCGTTTGTATTGCTTATCGAATACTTGCTGGGTCTTAGGATCAATGGTGACCGCAAGTTTGTCGGAGATTTCAGCTAATTCATGCTTTGGTTGTGCTGTCGCTGCTGTTACGGCTTCGGCTTCCTCAACAACCACTGTCTTAGCAGCAGACTCTTCCTTCTTTTCTTCCTTAGCAGTTGAAAGAACTTGCACATCACGGCTGCCGTCACGGTAGATCGTCACGCCCTTGCAACCGAGGTCGAAAGCAAGCTCATACAATTCCTTCGTCTCTTCGACGGTGAAGTCATGGGGAGCATTCGCTGTCTTGGAGATCGAGCTGTCGACCCATTTCTGGATCGCCGCTTGCACTCGGATATGATCTTTTGCAGATAGGCTCATCGAAGTTACGAAATAGTCCGGCAGATCCTTTTCCGGATTCTTATCCTTCCACTCTTGTGCGATCGGAACGTACTGCCTGTCGAAGCCAAGACGGCTTTGACGGAAATATTCGAAGGCGAAATAAGGCTCAATACCCGTTGATGTTCCTACCATTGTTCCTGTGCTGCCTGTAGGCGCTTGAGTAATGACCGTTACGTTACGGATCCCCTTCTTAGTGATCGCGGAACCAACTTCAGGATAAGTAGCTACCATTTGCTTCATGAAGCCGCTTTGCAAGAACTTATCTTGATCATAATGCTGGAACGAACCTTTCTCACCGGCAATATCTGCCGAGGACAGGTAAGCCTCGCGAGCCATGAAACCATACAATTTATCAAGGAATACAAGCGATTCCGCACTGCCGTAACGAACCTCAAGCTTAATCATTAGCTCAGCAAGTCCCATAGTACCTAGACCTACCCGACGCTCGCCTTGCTGGTTAATCCGGTTCTCTTCAAAGTGGTAAGGAGTCTTGTCAATTACGTTATCGAGGAAACGCACCGAGTATCGAACGGTCTTCCCAAGCTCATCCCAAGCTACATCATGGTTTTTCTCATCATAGAATTTAGATAGATTTACCGCTGACAAGTTACATACTCCCCAAGCTGGCAGCCCTTGCTCACCGCATGGATTCGTACAAATAATCGGGTTGAAATACCAGCTGTTAGACATCTGGTTGTAGTACTCCATGAACACTACGCCAGGCTCCGCTGATTTCCAGGCGGATTCAATAATCGTGTGCCATACTTCGCGCGCCTTAACGGTACGGTAAGTGCGAACAGCTTTGCCGGCTTGCTGCCATTTGGCCAGGTCGCCGTCCCAAGTATCATTGTAAGTCGGGTCTGAAGTATCCGGGAACACCAAGTCCCAATCCAGATCTTCCTTCACAGCTTTCATGAACGCATTGCTGACGCAAACGGACAAGTTAGCGTTCGTAATCTGACCCATAGTTGACTTAACGGTGATGAAATCGACCAGATCCGGATGCCAGTCGTTAATCATCAGCATCAACGCTCCGCGGCGGCTGCCTCCCTGTTCGATCAATCCAGTCGTATAGCTGAACAGACCGCCCCAAGATACTGCACCGCTGGAGGAGCCGTTAACACCTCTAACTACGGAACGGCGAGGACGCAAAGAGGACAAATTGATCCCAACACCGCCGCCGCGCGACATAATTTCAGTCATCTCAGACAGCGTGCTCATAATCCCACCGCGGCTGTCATGCGGGGATGGAATAACGTAACAGTTGAACAGCGTGAGCTCATCGCTTGCGCCTGCTCCAGCTGCAATCCGACCGCCTGGAACTAGCTTCCAGTCCTCCAATATATAATTGAATTTCTCTTTCCATTCCTTCTGTTTCTCCGGAGAGGCTTCTACTGATGCCATTGCTGTAGCCAATCGGTCCCACAATTGCTCTGGTGTATGTTCAACATTTAATGTTAATTTCTCAATCGTAGATTCGAACAACTCTCCATTGCGCAGCTTAATCGTCACTTGACGCCCTTTGCGTGCAACAACCTCGCCAACATCCTTACTCGGGAATTTCGGGTCGTCTTTGGTAAGAACGAGAACGGTATCTCCAACCTTAGTATGTTCTGTATCCGCATCTTTCATGGCATAACGGTCCAAAAATATTTTCTCGCTTAACCCTTCCAAACGCTTCGCTTGTACTGTTTCCAAAACGAAAACCTCCCAAATTAGAGTAACTTTTCAGCAAAACTTGATAAATTTCATGCATTATGATATGTAGCTTCTATCTGAATTCGTGTAGAACTTCTACAATATATTGTGCCAGAATGTCATTATACAATACTATATGTGGTATATCTAGCAGATGACCCGTTATTTTCCGCCTAATATAGGAACTACAATCACATTCTCTTGTTTTTTCTCTATGAATCTCTCTTTTTTAAAAAACAGGTCCTATACAACACCAAGCCCAGATCCCCGGAAAACCAGTTTACTATGAGAACGCTTGTTTGTCCACTGGATTTATGGTTCGTTGATTTTTTGACCCATTACTGTTTTTTGACAACCACATGCCCTCTTGCTACTATTATCAAAAGTAACCCAATGGAGGTGTCGGACAAGATGAATTGGCTCCTAAGTAATGATCGGATTATTCCTAGAAATGAGGCCTCAATCTCCTATTTGGATCGGGGATACGTATTCGGCGATGGGATCTATGAAGTGTTCAGAGTATACAAGGGACGTATGTTCGAAAGCGAACTGCACTATACACGATTAGAACGCAGCCTGCGAGAGATTAAACTGCAAATGCCATACCCTATTGAACAACTGGACCGCTATTTGAAGCAAATGATTGAGAAAGAGCAGCTTAGTGAGGGGACTGTTTATTTGCAAATCACACGGGGTGCGGCACCCAGAACACATGCTTTTCCAGCCCAGACTGAACCTGTCCTGATCTCCTACTGCTCACCGCTTGCAAGACCGCTCGAATCGATGTCGCGAGGCATCTCCGTAATAACAACACCAGATATAAGATGGTTGCGTTGTGATATCAAAACCTTGAACCTATTACCCAACATACTTGCCAAACAAACAGCGATTGATCAAGGTGTAGATGATGTTATCTTCCATCGGGAAGGAACGGTTACGGAAAGCAGTTCTTCCAATGTATTCGCTGTAAAAAACGGGACCCTCTACACACATCCTGCTAATAATCTTATTCTGCACGGGATAACTCGGCTGGTCATACGAGATCTGGCTGATGAACTCCGAATTCCTTTTATTGAAGAAACTTTTCTGCTCCAAGACCTGGTATCCGCAGATGAGGTGTTTATCGCCAGCACGACCGGTGAGGTAACGCCTGTTATTACTATTGATGGTTCGCAAGTACATAATGGACAGCCAGGCCCTATTGTGCGTAAACTCCAGGAAGCTTTTGAGGCGCGGATTCAATTGTTGTGAGCGGGTATTGGTAAGCTGGTGGAAGAAAAGATAGGAAAGGAACCGAAGGCGTTTAGCGCTTAAGGTTCCATTCTTCATGTCCATATTTATCCCGAGCGAGCTTGTCGGCTAATTCGATCTCAAAAGAAGTCAATTCCCCTTCCACAAGCGTGATGCCTAGCCCTTCGGCTATGCCTGCTTTAAACGCAGCCTCTGCTTGCTCCAGTGTAACCGTTTCGTGATCGATCTCCCGGCATACGTCGTTAATCGCAACCGCTTTGCGGGAAAAGGATTCCATCATTCTTTGCTTAAGCTTGTCGCTTGAGAATCGCAGCAGGGAGAACAACAGCTCAATATCAAGCTCAAGCAGGATTGACCCGTGCTGCAGCACGACACCCTTTTGCCTCGTTTGGGCGCTGCCTGCAACTTTGCGGCCCTCGACAACCAGTTCGTACCAGGAAGGCGAATCGAAGCATGCGGCTGATCCGGCGGTCGAATACTTCTCCTTCTCTTCCTCGGAAGCGAGACTAACCATCTCCGCCCGTAACCCCAGCTTGCGGAAGCCGAGCACCAATCCCTCGCTTAACACTTTGTAGGCCTCATTCACTGTCGTGGGCATACCCGGGTAATCTTCCGATACGATAATGCTATATGTGAGCTCCTGATCATGAAGTACGGCGCGTCCGCCGGTCGCTCTTCGGACGAATCCAACACCGCTCCGTTCCACTGCCGCAAAATCTACCTCACTCTCAGCCTTTTGAAAGTAACCAATAGATAATGTAGGTGGATTCCAGCCGTAAAATCGTACTGTAGGCGGCACAAGCCCCTCGCTGTGTGCAGTCAGGATAGCTTCATCGATTGCCATATTCTCCGCCGGTGAGCGCAGACCTGTATGAATAAACCTCCAGGTTGTTAGGTTTGGAGCTGAACTTGTATGTTGAGGTGACGAGTCTGCCACTTGCTATCCCTCCTGAATCATAGATTCCATCTCTACATCCTACACCACTTTGAGGGGTATTTCAAAAAAGTTGCCGATCTAGTCTCTGACGGTTTTCATTTAAATAATAATTGTACGTCCAATAATTTCTAAAGCGGATTTTCCGCTTTACAGCGGTTGGCGGGCCCTGCTCGGCGCTTCTAAAGCGGATTTTCCGTTCTCGAAGCGTACACTGAACATCAAAAACCGTCGTCCGATTATGGACGACGGTGTAGATCCAAGCTTATTTTAACCGCAAGTACAGTTCAGAACCGGCTTTCGAGCAGCCTGTGTCTCATCCATACGCTTCACGACTGTTGTGTACGGTGCGTTGATAACTAGCTCCGGGTTGTCCTGAGCCTCTTGCGCGATCTGAATCATCGTCTCGATGAAGCCGTCAAGCGTTTCTTTGCTCTCGGTTTCCGTTGGCTCGATCATAATACATTCCTCCACGTTAAGAGGGAAGTAAATCGTTGGCGGGTGATAGCCGAAATCAAGCAGGCGCTTCGCGATGTCGAGCGTACGCACACCGAGCTTCTTCTGACGGCGGCCGGACATAACGAATTCGTGCTTGCAGGCGCGTTCGTAAGGCACGTCGTAGTAAGGCGCAAGACGGCGCATCATGTAGTTGGCGTTCAATACCGCGTACTCGGATACTTTGCGCAGACCGTCTGGTCCCAATGTGCGAATGTAAGTGTAGGCACGAACTAGGATCCCGAAGTTGCCGTAGAACCCTTTCACACGACCAATTGTCTCTGGGTAGTTATAATCGAATGAGTAGACGCCTTCTTCCGAGCGGACAACCATTGGCGCCGGCAGGAAGCGAGCAAGCTTCTCCTTCACACCGACAGGACCGGCGCCAGGGCCGCCTCCGCCATGAGGGGTGCTCATCGTCTTATGCAAGTTCAAGTGAACAACGTCGAAGCCCATGTCGCCTGGTCGAGCAATCCCAAGGATTGCATTGGAGTTCGCTCCATCGTAATAGAGTAATCCGCCAGCTTCATGCACGATCTGAGCGATCTCGACGATCTGCTCCTCGAACAAACCTAGTGTGTTCGGATTGGTCAACATCAATGCGGCAGTGTCTGATCCTACGGCAGCGCGCAATTGATCCAGATCCACTAGTCCTTTGTCATTCGACGGGATCGTGATCGTATCGAAGCCTGCAACTGTTGCGCTGGCAGGATTCGTCCCGTGGGAAGAGTCAGGCACAATTACCTTCGTACGCACTTCTCCGCGGCTCTCATGATATGCACGAATCATCATCAGCCCAGTCCACTCTCCATGGGCTCCAGCTGCCGGTTGCAGCGTAACGTGATCCATTCCAGTGATCTCAGCAAGATCGTTCTGCAATTCATGCAAGAGCTGCAAAGCGCCTTGGATCGATTCTTCCGGCTGATAAGGGTGAATCTTGGCGAAGCCCGGAAAACGAGCTACATCTTCATTAATCTTAGGATTATATTTCATCGTACAAGAGCCAAGCGGATAAAATCCGTTATCGATCCCGAAGTTACGACGGGAAAGAGCTGTATAATGGCGAATGACATCTACTTCATATACTTCAGGCAGCTCAGCAGGCTTGGCACGCAGGAGTGATGATGGGATAAGGCTTGAGACATCCTCTTGAGGTACGTCGCAGTCTGGCAAGGAATAGGCTACACGGCCGGGTTGGCTCAACTCAAATATAAGTGCTTTATCATGTTTCATTAGTTAACAGCCTCCTCCAATCTAGCAGCGAACTGTTCGATGTCCTCTTTGCTCCGCTGTTCAGTAACAGCAACCAACATGTGACCAGCAAGCTCCGGATAGTCGCGGCCCAAGTCGTAACCGCCGATGAACCCTTCCTGAAGCAGCTTGGCATTCACTTCTTTCACATTTATATCGTCTCCGAGCTTAACGACAAATTCATTAAAGAAAGGAGAGTTGAATTTGACTTCAATTCCTTTATGAGAGCTTAACACGCGAGAAGCATAGTGGGCCTTCTGTACGTTCAGGTTAGCGACGTCAAGTAACCCTTGCTTGCCCATCGTGGACAAGTAGACAGAAGCGCACAGTGCCAGCAGCGCTTGGTTGGAGCAAATGTTCGACGTCGCTTTCTCGCGTCGAATATGCTGCTCACGCGCTTGCAGCGTGAGCACGAAACCGCGCTTCCCGTCGCGGTCGACGGTCTGCCCCACGATGCGGCCTGGCATACGCCGCATCCACTTGTCAGCGACGGCGAAGAATCCGCACGTCGGCCCGCCAAGCGAAGCGGCGATGCCGAACGGTTGCGCGTCGCCGACGACGATATCAGCGCCGAGCTTGCCCGGCGCCTCAAGCAACCCTAACGAGAGCGGGTTGCTGCTCACTACAAGCAGCCCGCCTGCGGCGTGGATCAGCGGCTCGATCGCCGACAGATCCTCCACGCAGCCGAAGAAGTTCGGCGACTGCACGATAACCGCGGCGGTATCGCCGTCGATCGTCGCCGCAAGCTGCTCAAGGTTTGTCACGCCATCGGCGTAGCCAACCTCGACAACCTCAAGATTCAATCCTTTCGCCGTTGTGCTCAGGATGTTGCGCGCTTCCGGATGCACCGTCCGCGATACCACTAGCTTGCGTCGCTTCGTAGCACCGCTGGCCAGCGCCCCCGCTTCGGCCAGCGCAGTTGAACCATCGTACATCGAAGCGTTCGCCACGGCCATGCCGGTGAGCTCACAGATGTACGACTGGAACTCGAAGATCGCCTGCAGCTCGCCTTGGCTGATCTCCGGCTGATAAGGCGTATACGCGGTATAGAATTCCGACCGCGAGATCACATGATTGATCACGACTGGCAGATGGTGATCATAGATGCCAGCGCCCAAGAAGCTGGCGTAGCGGTCAAAGTCAGCGTTCAAGCCAGAAAGCTTGCGCATATGACGAAGCATGGCAGGCTCAGTCAATGCTTGCGGAATGTCGAGCTCCCCTTGGAAGCGGACTTGGGCCGGAATATCGGCAAACAATTCCTCAATGGAGGATATGCCGATCGTCTCCATCATTTGTTCTTTGTCCCGATCAGTCATCGGTAAGTAACGGTGAGTCATGATGTATGATAAGCTCCTTTCAGCTGTACACATTTATTTTTGGAATTACACTCTTGTCGTAACAACTTCTTCGATGCACCCTTCGACCTTTACAGTTACGATTACCCTTGAACTCTTTTATAGAAAGGAGTCTTGACAACGACAGCCTTCAACCGCTTGCCGCGAATTTCCACGAACACCTCTGTATCAAGTGCCGTATATTCCTTTTGGAGCAGCGCCATTCCTACATTACGCTTGTAAGTTGGGGATTGCGTGCCTGTCGTAACCTCGCCGATCGGCTGGCCGTCTGCGGAGAATACTGGATAATGGGAGCGCGGGATACCGCGGTCAATCATCTCAATACCAACCAGCTTGCGAGGGATCCCCTGCTCCTTCTGCGACACAAGGGCATCACGTCCGATAAAGTCGCCTTTATCCAGCTTCACGAAGAACCCAACACCTGCTTCGAGCGGACTGATCTTATCCGACAGCTCCTGACCATACAAGGGAAGACGTGCTTCGAAGCGCAGCGTGTCACGCGCTCCAAGTCCAGCAGCGATTAGTCCTTCACCTTCTCCTGCTTCCAACAGCTTTTCCCACACGGCTGCAGCATCCTCAGCGTCTACATAGAGCTCGAACCCATCCTCTCCGGTATATCCAGTTCGGGATACAAGGGCTTTTACTCCGGCTACCTGAATCTCAGGCAAAAAACGGTACGATCGAAGCTCTGCAACAGGAGCATCCGTCAGCTTCTCAATAATTCCCAATGATAATGGTCCCTGCAGGGCGATTAACGCAGTTAGATCGGAGATGTTAACAAGCGTCACATCTTCTGTAGCACCCAAATGACTCTCCAACCATGCAAAGTCCTTATCGATATTCGAAGCATTTACAACTAACATGTATCGCTCGTCACCCAGCTTATAGACTAGCAAGTCATCTACGACGCCGCCATCGGGGTAACACAGCAAGCTATACTGTGCCTGATTAATCTCGAGCTTAGTCACATCATTTGTAGTCAATCGCTGTAAGAATGCAGAAGCCCCGGAGCCTGATACCATAAATTCGCCCATATGCGAAACATCGAAAAGCCCCGCGCGAAGCCGTACAGCTTCATGCTCATTCTGAATGCCAGTGAACTGCACCGGCAAATCCCAGCCTCCGAAATCAATCGTTTTCCCACCATACTTGGAATAGAGCGGATATAGCGGAGTTTGCTTCAATCCTGCCATGAAATCACCTCAACTTGATATAGTTACGATCTGTCAACCATAGCCTTCCCCTAAAAACATGGCGTCTTCCGTTCGCCATCTTTCTTGACCATCCATTGCAGCAAAAAAAGGACACAGCAAAAAAATGTAACGATCTACATTTCTTTGCTCTGTCCTTGTACCTGAGAGTTCCCTTTCGGCCGCCAAGCTGTTCATCCTTGCAGCGCGATTCGAAAGTTACCCCTTGGGTGGCCTCAATTCGCCCAATCGGCGTACCGGCGCTCTCCAGAGATGCGTCCAGCACAAGTCCCTGTTGCCTGAGAGATTCACCAATTGGCTTACTCCTTCGGCGTCACCGACCGCATCAGATGCTCCGGTAATCTCTCCTTGTACTTTCATCCGCTCTTATTCGATTGCATCCTATTGCTCTTATTTAACCGTCTATTAGGACGAAAAAGCCGTTTTTGCTTAACACATAGACCATTTTACAACAACCTGCGCTCTGATGAAAGAGAAAAGTTATGTTTCCTCTTTATTTGGTGAATACTACTCTAACAGTTTCCTTTGAGAGGAGTGCCTTGATGTTTAAAAGTGACCCGTCCGAGCATATTCGACCCATTCACGACCGACTTAACATTCATTTTGACCGCTCATGGTTCGAGGAGCTGGAGATGCGTACCCTGAAGAACGGACCTTGGGACGATTATACTCAATACCAGTTAGCCTATGAAGCTGAACAGTCCGGACTGGTCGAAAGCTTCGAAGATTTGCAATGTCTGAGTCATATATCCCAGATCAAACCGTTGCCGCATCAAATCGACACGGCCAAAAAAGTATTATACGAAATGCGCGGCAGAGCCATTCTGGCCGACGAGGTTGGTCTTGGCAAGACGATTGAAGCCGGGCTGATTCTGAAAGAATATTTAATCCGCGGCCTCGTCCGTAAAATACTTATTCTCGTACCCGCTTCTCTCGTTCTGCAATGGGTTCGAGAATTGAACCAGAAGTTCAGCATCCCTGCCGTTGCTCAGAAGAAGGAATACATGTGGACGCAATATGACGTTGTCGTAGCCTCGATTGATACGGCCAAACGCGAACCCCATCGAGATATTGTCATCAATCAAGATTATGACATGCTCGTCATCGACGAAGCGCACAAGCTAAAGAACAAACAGACAACTAACTACAAATTTGTTTCCGAATTACGGAAGAAATACTGCTTGCTGCTCACAGCAACACCGATTCAGAATGACCTGAGCGAGCTATATAACATGATCACGCTTCTGAAGCCGGGCCAATTGGGTGGTGTGGATCATTTTGCCTCCAACTTTGTAGTCGACAAACGAATGCCCAAGAACGAAGATAGGCTGCAGCATGAGCTGTCTAAGATCATGATTCGCAACCGGCGCGGTGAGGGCGATATGAACTTCACCAAACGTGTGGTCAAGAACATCCCGCTCACTTTATCTGCCGAGGAGATGGCACTTTATGATGGCGTCTGTAACTTCGTCAAAGGCCGATATAAGGATGCCGAAAGCTCTGGCGATCTAGGAAGCTTGCTCTCTCTCGTAACCTTGCAAAGGGAAGTGTGCAGCAGCCGTGACGCCGTGTTCATCACCTTAATCAATTTGTTCAAGAAAACGGAAGAAGACTCTCCGATCCGAGCGCGAATCTGGGAGCTTGTTGAGCTGATCAAGAGCATTAAGGCGAATACGAAAGCAGAGAAAACATTGGAGCTGATCCGCGAGCTCGACGATAAAGTGATCGTGTTTACGGAATACAGAGCCTCGCAAGAATATTTGATGAAGTTTTTCCGGGAAAATAATTTACTGGCTGTCTCCTACCGCGGCGGGATGAACCGAGGCAAAAAAGACTGGATGATGGATTTATTCCGCAATCGCGCTCAAGTGATGGTTGCAACCGAAGCAGGCGGTGAGGGCATTAACCTTCAGTTTTGCCATAACATCATTAACTTTGACTTACCTTGGAACCCTATGCGTGTAGAACAGCGAATCGGACGCGTCCACCGCCTAGGTCAGACTGAGAATGTGAATATATTCAACCTGTCAACCAAAGGAACGATTGAGGAGCATATTCTGTCCTTACTGCATGAGAAAATCAATATGTTTGAGCTTGTAATTGGCGGGCTGGACGATATTCTTGAGCAGATTGAGAAAAACAACTCCCTCGAAAACAGCTTATTCAAAATTATTGTCGGGTCTCAATCAGACGATGACGTTAAGAAACAGCTGGATAATTTAAGTCAGAAATTCAACGATATCGCGGAAGAAGTGACCAAGAAACAACCTGAGATACCTGGGTTGGCCCAGGCCATCTTGAATAGAGTTGGACAAACGATTCCGAGCGAGGTGAACTAGGGACTTATGAATACGAAGCAAATCCAAAAATTCGTGATGCGATATTTGGAGACCACCGATTGTCATATCATAGAAAAAAATCCGGCCTATGTGACCGTCAAGCTTTCACCAGAGGCAGATAAAAGCTTAACTAACCGAACTTATTACTGGAGCTTCATCGATCGAACGGGGACACCCCCGGAGACGATGAGCTTCAAGTTCGTCTTCGACCCGGAGAAGCTGCAAGCGGAGGAGGCTGCCGCTGAAGCAAGGAAAAGCGCTCAGAACACGGCCCAGGAGCAAGGCCAAAGCGGAAGTGGAGGTGCACCTTTACCTAATACGGATACAATCTTGGGCCGCTATTTTGGCATCGTAGTTCCGCCTCCAGCTGGACCAGGAAGAATTACTAAAGATGACGTCACATATGGCAGCCGAAGGCTGGAGCAGTTATTCCAGGTGGTCAAAGCAGGCGGAAGATATGTTCAGATGTTCGAGGAACCGGGCGCCGCTTCTCGAGCCCCCTTCTCTTCTGCCTATACGTCCTGGCTCGTTGTGAATTACAAAATTGAATTCCTATGTGACATGAAACGAGATGAGCTTCATTCCTTAGGCATTAATCTTACTACGGGACAGCTCGTCCCCCATTTCCACGAAACCCTTTTGCACAAGAAATTGTCCCCCAGGTTTCCGGTCAATGGTCACATTCCCCGGCAGCAGGTCACCATTACCCGTGCCCGGACTATTCTCGAGCAGCATCTGGAGAAATGGCTTAAGCAGACTGATCATAGTTGGGCCGCCTCTGCTCATGACCGGATGATGGATGAGCTGGCAAGAGTAGATAACTATTACAGTGAATTGTATGAGGACAGTGACGAAGCAGCGAAGCCTCAAGTTGCTGCTCAATGGGAAAGTCGCAAGCAAGAGATGGAGTGGCAATATAAGCCTAGAGTCCAAGTAAACGCCATAAACTGCGGGATCTTCCACCTTCGCAGTGAATAGCCTTCAGGATATGACGAAACTTGCTAAAACCTCTCAAAATAACAAGCGAAAAAAAATGGGCGCGATGACACATTATAACAAACTTTTTCAGGCATATTCGTTACAATGTGGACATAAGCTAGTAGAACACCGCTGTCACTCTAACGCCCTCTACTTAATATGCTGCTAGGCAGGTGATTCGATGAATAAGCTACGGCTCGCGGTGACTGCGCTTACGCTTAGCACAGCGCTATATCTCGGCTTCGTCCCTCTTCAGTCGGACGGTCAATCTCACAAAGCACATGGAGAAAATTCTCCAGTTGCTGGGCAACAAGCCCAACCAACGCCTTCACTCCCACAGGGTGATGGGATCCAACAACAAGATGAGTTCAACCTGCAGGTTAAGAGCTGGATTGATTCCTTATCGGTCCAAAAAGGGTTCAACAGCTGGAAGACGGCTGTGTGGAGCCGATATCCGCTCGGACCTGGTACGCATGGTTGGATTGTCCTTCTCCAATCAAGTAAGCAAGAAGAGCTTGGGTACCTTGTTATTAGTGCTACACCAGATGGGAAATGGTCATTAACGGAATACGGAGTTGGACCGAGTCCACTCTTCAGTATGAATTCGCTGTATCGTTCTTTGGTGCAGCAAGAACTTATTCCCGATACCTATACGTTTGATCAATTCATAGCGAATTCCAATATTCTATCCGCTTTGCAACGCTTGTATTACAGTCCTCTACATGCTGTATGGCAAGTTACGATCCAAGCAGATGGTCAGCCTATAAGGTATTATTTGGACGCCAAAACAGGGGAACAGCTCCCCCTTGCTGATGACAGCTTCACGAAATGGCTTGACCCGGATTCATCAGCAGCATCTGCTTTTTTCAAAGCGCCATCCGATTTAATACAGGAAGTCGAGCTGCCAAGCTTTGACCCCTTCCATAATACGTATTGGCTTCAGGGAATCCCCCTTGAAGTGGCCGATTTCGGGCAGCTGCAGAGCGCATTACAACAACAAGCTTCTATCGCCTACGTCGCCAAATTGTTCAACAAGCGAATAACAGCTCCCTTTGCGGTAACAGGTTATACCGTATGGAGCGGCTCCGAACAGCCATTTATTCGGCTAGAGCAGGAAGGTGCTCGTTACATCCCGCTTAAGGAGCTTTTGGACAACGGTTTCTTCTTCCCTTAGTTATTTCTCCTCCTCTTCTCTATAGAACCTTGGCACCCTTTGTCGGTTAAGTTGACGGGGGTGTCCTTTTTTTATCCCGGAAATATTTCTTTCGCTGCGTAAGCCACATGTGAATCGCGAAGGGAACCATGCCGAACCATTTACTCTGCCATGGCTCCTTTTGCCCCTGCGAGGCTTTGCGGTTCTCCTTGCGAATATCAGCTGGTGTATCTATATAAGTAACAACCTGCTGGGTAATGTATTTGATCAATTCATCGCTTTTAGCCAACGTTCATTCCCCCTCTTCCTATTCAGTTTGTCCCCTCTGTAAAAAAGTAAACCTCAAGATAAAGGTTGCCATTTGGTTAGACATGAGCTATACTAAGCAGAATCTAACTAACGTTCGTTAGGCAAAAAGGAGCTGCAACTTATGCCGCCAAGTCCTATAAAATCCGCCGCATTGGGTTTGTTCGCCCGTCAAGGGTATGAAGGAACAGCTCTTTCGGAGGTCGCCTCAGCCGTCGGGATTAAGACTCCCTCCCTCTACGCGCATATCGAAAGCAAAGAAGCCTTGTATCTGGAGCTGTTCGAAGATGTGGTCAGAGAGCATGTCCAACATATCCAGCTGTATATGCAAGCATCGGAGCATGCTTCTGTGGAAGAACGATTATTCGAGATTATTGAACAATCGTGCCGCGATTATACACTCAGTGAGGAGAAGATTACTTTTCTCAAGCGATCGTTATTATTCCCTCCTGCTTCTTTGCAGCAGCAACTGCAAGCCAAGTTCATGGAAGCGGAGAGCTCCCTGACCGAGCTTCTTAGGAAACTTTTCGAAGAGGGAATCGCAGGTGGAGTCATCCACTACTCCTCTATGGAGGATTTAATTGCTTCCTACTACTGTTTGATGGATGGAGCCTTCATTCAGATGCTGTATTACGGACCTGCCGTGTTCGGCGCCAGATTGCCTGGAATCTGGAATATGTACTGGTCAGGATTAACAAGGAATCAAGAATAGAACAATAATGATTATGACAACCTGAATGGTATAACAACCAAAAAGGTTTTTTCGAGGAGTGTGTTCGTGATGGCATGGGTGTTTTTAGTTATTGCTGGATTGTTCGAGATCGTATGGGCTGTAGGATTGAAATATACGCATGGATTTACAAGACTGTGGCCTAGCATTATTACGCTTGCAGGAATGTTTGTCAGCTTCTTCTTCCTCTCCTTGTCGCTCAAGACTTTACCGCTTGGAACTGCGTACGCGATTTGGACCGGGATCGGTGCAGTAGGTACCGTCATTCTAGGTATGGTGATATTCGGCGAGTCGCGGGAATTGATCCGCATTATGTTCGTTTTCCTTATCGTAACCGGTATTGTAGGACTAAAGGTAACTGCAGGTCATTGATAAAGAGGGCCTCCCTGACTAGGGAAGCCCTCTTACTTTCTAACTCTCTTAACTAACAATCTCCAGTTTGTTATCCGGCTGACCAACAGGCAGCGGCCTTCTTACGAGTGTAGACTCGTTAGCTGCCAGGGTAACCTCTAGCGTTCTCATGGCATCCGCATAACTGCTGCGTATAGCATCCATGGAGCCAGAAGCGACTGCTTCTACGAACGTGCGGTTTTGCTCCAAATAGAAGTCGGTCTTTGACGTCTCGACAATGTTCTGTTTGTCATCGATCAAAGTTAGAACCGTTCCGTTCTTGCTTAGCTGCAGATAGAAATCCGAACCGTATACCTCCACCTCTGCACGCCCGGAATGGCGAGCCAGGCAAGAGTCGGATACATAACCCGTCACTCCGCTCTCCAGCTTGAAGGCAGCAACCCCGGTATCGTATATAGTGGCATCGGGATCAACGGTTTGCAGCAACCTCTGATCGAATTTGGCATCAATCTCCGTAAATTCCCCGCACAAATAACGAATCATATCCACCTGATGGGTAGCGGTGTCCACGAAATGCCCACCCGACAACTCCAAATTCCGCCACCACTTGGACGGATGCAAGCCTCCGAATCGATATCCATTCACCATAAGGATCGATTTGTTCTGCAAATATAGTTTAGCCTTCATCACTGTATCCAAATATCGCAGACAGTAACCTGCTGAGTTAATAATTCCTGCTTCCCGAATCGCCTGTTCTTTCCTGCGCACTACATCCATACGCAAGCCTAGCGGTTTCTCAGCGAACACATGAATTCCTCTGGATGCAGCCGTTTCTTCCAATTGATCTCTCGCGAATTGCGGTGTACATATGAACACGGCGTCAATTCGTGCGGGATCCAGAACTTGATCGGCATGATCCATGACTTGCGCTCCAGTCTCTTCCCCCACTTTACGCGCTGTCTCCGGATTAGCATCGAATACACTGACGATTTGAGCTTGCGGCACCAGCTTGAGCTTGGTGATATGATACTGAGCCATCCCGCCTACACCAATAAATCCTAATCTCACTGTCATCTAAGATAAGCCTCCTAAGGTTGGGATTATCTGATCTCATCGGGCAGACGGTATAAATGCCATTCGAGATTACCGTCGCGAGTTAATAACCAGATATCCTGAAAAATATGTCGAGAGCGGGCAATTTGCTCAGCATTTGCGATGAAATGAGTCAGCCCGTATAACGACGAAGTATTGCGTATTAATAATGAGATTGGATAGTCCAATTTCACATGTGCAAATTTGGCTTCCTTTCTCGCAATCCGATTGTTTAGTTCATCTAGTAAGATAGCGAAGCTCCCAGGCCCGTTATCCTGCTGGACAGAACGGCCGAACATTTGCCTGGCTTCATTCTCGTTATAGAAAAGATGAGTAATTTCTACCCCAAGCTTGATTCGATTACGTGTATTCTCGAGCACAGCGTCAGGCCGCTCACGTTGATACAATAACCGGACCTGGCCTTCCGAGCGGGCATTGACCAGGGCAATGAACAGCTTTATCGCCTCATGTTCGATCCTTCTTTTCTCCAGGTTGTGTTCGTACAAATGGACATTCCCCCTATGCAGCACAGGATCTTACACAAAAGGCGTTCTACACAGACATGAAACCTGCTATCCCTAAAGCAACAGCAGCCGTAAGAATGACCGTCCATATTATAATTCCAATTGTCATCCATAGCAGCAGTCTGCCAGGTGTTGCACCGAACGAGATCCCGATTACAGCACCAAGGGGTGCACCGGTTATTAAGGGAGATATTATCCCTAACCCGACCACCCCGTATTTGTTCCATATTGCCCCCATCTTACTTTGTTCCTTGTTCTTCCGCTCCCATCTCCGTACCATCCACTTGCGCAGAGGACCTCCTACTTGGATGACCAGATAAGCACTTATGATGGAGCCAAGCGCACTCATTACTCCAGTTGAGACGGGGTGAAGACCTAAGGCAAAACCTAACGGAATCGCCGCCCATAATTCAAGAACGCTGGTTCCGGCAACTGTAATCCATTTTAGTCCCTGTGTCAGTACCTCACTTGCCAAAATGTTTACCCCCGATTGCTACTGTGCTTACAGCATTTTCTTTCATTATAGTCGGGGGAATTTGGAGTGTAAAGTTCATTCCTTACTTATCAGGCGGAAGCAGTACGATCTTGCCGTCCTCTACGGATACTCTTACCCGTCCGGTGCCTTCTGCGCCTATTGACTCCAGATAACCGGAAGGGATTTGCAGTCTTCCAGCCTTATCCACCACTGCATATTCAATGTGGGAATCCTTATCTTGTTCAGCAATCCCTTGCTCCAAGTCAGCCAATTCTTCTGCATAAGACCGCCGTCTCACCATCTCGGAGGATGTTTTCCCGTCACGAATCGCGACGACTCGGTCTACCTTTTTGGCCAGCTGAGGGTCATGCGTTACGATGACGACCGTCAGTCCGAAGCTGCGGTTCAAATGGCGGAACAGATCAAGGATCTGGTTCGCCATCTTCGAATCCACGGAGCCAGTGGGTTCGTCAGCTAGAAGCAGCTTCGGTTTGTTCGCCAATGCGATTGCGATTGCTACCCGCTGCTGTTCTCCCCCTGACAACTGGCTTAACTTATTCCTTGAGCGGTGGCTTAGCCCCACCGCCTCCAACAGCTCCAACGCCCGCTCACGCCTTCTTCTGCCCTGCAGCAAGATAGGTAGCTCGATATTCTCAAGCGCCGTCAGATAGGGGATCAGATTGCGCGCATTGTTCTGCCATACGAATCCCACTGTCTCCCGCTTGTATTTGACCAGATCCCGTTCGGTGAACTTCAACAAATCTTTCCCATCTACATGCAGATTGCCGGCAGAGGGACGATCCAATCCGCCCAGCATGTTCAGCAGGGTTGATTTCCCGCTGCCGCTGTTGCCAATGATAGCGGTTAGCTCGCCCTGCTCGATCTGCAGATCGAGCCCTTGCAGGGCAACGACCTCCAAGTCGGAAGCTTTATAAATTTTGACCAAATTCTCACAATGAATCATTTCTAGTCCTCCCCCAGCTTAACAGCTTGATGGATTTTCACACGTGAGAGCATGAATCCAATTATCAACAGACAAAGACCAATCATAATCCCTATCATCCCGTATAAATTCAGTCGGTCCATCAGTTGATAGGTGACTTGGAACGGCGGCACTTGGGTGCTTGGGTCGAACGATAATTGGAAGAACGGAACGAACAGATTGCTCGCCACGATTCCTGTAACAGCCCCCATCACAACAGCAGCTCCCGAAGTCAGAAATTGTTCTACGCTAAGCATACCTATTATCTGCATGAAGGATAATCCCATTGCACGGAATACACCGAATTGCAACGTTCTCCCGAACAGGGACAGCACCCAATAGAGCAGGAATCCGATAAAGCTTATTCCAATCCCGATCAGGAAGCCAAGGGTCATCACACCGTTGATCGCGAGCTGAAAAGGATCATTCTTCGAACGAATCAATTGTTGATTCGTATCATTAAGCTGCATAATGGGGATGTTCTTCTGCTCAAGTGCTTCATAAAGCGGCTTGCTTGCTGCATTTGGGTCCAGATTCAACCATACATCATAAGGCTCCAGAGCGATGTTATTCTGGATATAGGATAGATGAGCCACTGCCAGCATCGGCAGCTTAACCTTTGGCGCGGCTTTTCCAGAACTGGTATTCGTAGTTGTCGTAGTTGTTTTCAGAGCCGCATTCTGGGGAGGGTTCGGATTCCAGCTCGGCCAATAGTCAATGATTCCATATACTTGGAACTGTGCTTGACGAATCCCATTCCAGCCGAGCATAACTATGTCCCCGACTTTCACATTATACTGATCAGCGGTGGATCTCGATAGGAGCACAGCCTTCGGATTAGAAGCTAACAAGTTCAAATATTCATAGAAATGATGGTCCAGAAGCTCATCTCGCAGCCAAGCTGTTTTTCCGAAGTCGTCCGTATCTATACCCATTAGCTGGATGGGTGAATTATCTTTGCCGAACGTGAAAATGCCTGAGGTCTTCGTAAATACACGCGCAGCGGACTCAACACCTGGCAGCTGACTGAAGGGCATGAATGGCGGCTCGATGAATTGGACTCTTTTGGGAGTACCGATTACGGGAGCTGCTGGAGCCGCATTATCGAGGCCGCCTCCCATATCTGGCGGAGGGGCATCATTATCCCAGCGGGTCTGAAGCACAATATCTGCTCCATTCTTATAACGCAGGGTATCCTCAATATTCTGATTCATCGTACGCGCAGCGCTTGAGCTATATATTCCCGTTGCCAGCGTAAGAATGAGGAACAGCATAATGAACTGGTATTGAGTGGCAGAACGGCCCACCTGGAGTAGTGCAGAGTAAATATAAGGCGGCCACCATTTCCGTCCTACTGCATAGACGATTCGTAAGAATAACGGATACACCCTCAGGATGAGCAGCCCCATCGAAAGCATGAATAAAGCCGGTACCAAGAACAATAACGGATCAATCTGCAAATCTTTGGAATCCAGTCCTAGAGCAACCAGATCGTTCATCCTGCGATGGAAGGATCGAATCAGGTAAATGGAAACGCCCAAAAGAATAACATCAATAAACGTCTTATGCAGAAAGGACATTTTCATCTGCCTGGCGATCGATTGCTTCACTCCGACAATTGAAGCCCTCGTAGCTTGGAATACTGGAATGAGCGTCATAAGGACTGAGGCTGAGACGGCAACGAGGGCATACTTATAGGCCTCCTCACTCAATCTGGCATCAACCGCTGCCCTCTGCACAAACTCCAGGAATCCATTCGATGCCCCAAGAATCTTAGTCAGTTGGAGTCCTACAATCGGGCCTATTGCTAATGCAATGACTCCCAGCAATACGCCTTCAAGCGTATAGCTTATTATCATTTGCAGCCTGCTGGCGCCTCGGCTCCTTAGTACAGCAATCTCCGTTTTCTGTCTCTCTGTTATCAGGTTGGCCACCATGAACAAGTAGAAAGCAAGAAGGATCATAACAGGAACATTAAGCGACCAGAGCATCTGGCGCAGCTGCTTTTCTTTACTGTAATAACCGCTAATAATATTCTCTGCCGGAGTTGTGACACTGTTGTTGTAGTGATCTCCGAACCGATTCCCGATGAATGTCTTAATGTTGGCTAAAGTTGCGCTGAACTGGTCCAGTTTCTCCAGCTTAAGCTGCGTATAGTCCAAAGCGTTGAACCAAGTCGAGTAGGCAACATTCAATTTCAATCCTTGTGTGATTTCTTGTTCGAATAAGGAATAATCCATGAAAAACGTTGTATTATATTCGTTGAGATTGGATCGCCAGTATAAGTCCGTATAGTCTTTTCGGTCAAATACCCCAACTGGCTTGAATTTAATGGAGCTCTTGATTTTATCCTCGACTATGACGAATTCATTCCCTAACACAAGCTTCATATTGTTCATGACCGCTTCTGTAATGAGAACCTCATACACCCCATTAACCGGTTGATTGGCCGGAAGCCGCCCATCGATAAGACGGATATGATTCTGCATGTCGCTAATTGAAGTCAGCTCTATGAATCTATGTTTGGTCGGATCAACTTGAGAGGGATCGACAGGTTCAATTGTATGCCCGATGGTACTTCGTTGAATGAAGGATTGTATTAATGGGATGCCGAACTTGGTTTGCTGTTCCCGAAAGAAAAGATCTGCATTCCGGAGCTCATTCCTCCATTCCTCCGGAGTACCGTGTGTGGCTAAATATACAAGTGTAGTATTACTTCCGGCGTATCTTCCCGAGCTTTGCTGCATGCTGTCCAAATCTTTGATTAACATCCTCTGGAGGATTGCGTTCGTATAGATTGGCATGGAGCTTGCCAATGCGACCGACACGATGAGTCCAAGCAAGAGACTGAGCTCCAGCCACTTGTTCTTGGCCATCTTGCGGAGAATCATTATGAATAAGGCCACGGAACCCACTTCCTAAGCTTAGTTATTTAGAATGACTTTCTGTCCTTCTTTTAACCCTTTACGAATCTCTACCTCGGTTGATGTCTGCAAGCCCTTCTCTACATCCAGCTCTTTCCGACTTTCCCCTTCCAGAACTTGAACATAATCTCTGCCCAGATAGGAACGTAAGCCTACTCGCGGGATGACCAGAACGTTCTCGACCCGATCCGTCTCAATAATAATGCTGGCAGAGCTGCCAATCTTCGCCGCTTGTTGCAGGTTGTCTACTCCGATGATGATTGTCTTGGCGTTCTTGTCTGCCTGAGCCTTATTATCGGTAAACGGTGCAGTGGATGGTGTCTGCAGCACCTTGCCCTGCACCTCTGGATTAGAGCCGAATTTGACCTTCACTTCCAAGCCAACAGTTACTCCGACAAGGTCAGAAGCATTCGAGTTCTCGTATAACAGCTGAACCTGATTCGGATCGGATACGGTGATGATCGACTTGAAAGCGGTAACAGGTTCCCCTGCGCGAATGGGATCAATATATGTAACGATACCTTCAATTCCACTTACAAGCTTCGTCCTCTGAAGCTGCTGCTGCAATAGATCCAGTTGGATCTGGGCGGATTCCACATCAATCATCTTAAGCCGCAAAGCTGATGTATTCCCAAGCTGTTCCTGCTTCACTTGTTCCAGTGCGATCTTGGCCTTCTCTACATTCAGTTGCTGCAGGCGGATTCGGCTATCCAAATCTCCCTTTTCCAGTTGGGCTACTACATCACCAGCCTTGATCGTATCTCCCAGCTTAACATCCATGGATTGAAGACGAGCACCGGATTCCCTGAAATATAAACTTTCCATATGACTGGAGATCACCGAAGCGCTGGCGCTAATTTGTTTGGTAAGTGTCCCTTTCTTCACTTCATACAATTCGAAATTTTCCTTAACGGGTTTGACCAACGGCGGTTTAAGCGCTTCCTCTTCCATCGGACGTATGGTACATGCGCTAGCGGTAGTCACTACAATCACACATACACCTATCAATCTCCATATGCTAGACCTAGCCTTCATCAACAATGATACCATCCTCCAGTGAATATACTTGATCGACGATTTCCATAATGGCTGGATCGTGAGTGGTGAGTATAATAGTCATACCGTGAGACACAAGATCCTTGAATACCTTCAACACCTGAAGTCCCATCTTGCTGTCCAGCTCAGCGGTTGGTTCGTCTGCAAGGATCAAGCTTGGCTGATGAGCGATAGCGCGAGCAATAGCAACCCGCTGCTGCTCCCCACCTGACAGCTCAAAAGGTCTATGCTTCATACGCGGCTTGAGTCCTACGAAATCCAACGCCTCCTCCGCCAATTTGCGATGATCTTTGGAAGGCACTCCAGCAATTCGCAGGGCGAACTCCACATTCTCATAGGCTGACATGTATGGTACAAGCGCGAACGATTGGAATATAAGACCCATATGTTTTCTTCGAATGTTATCCCGCTGCTTCTCAGACAATCCCGATATTTCATTCCCATTGAAGTAAATGGCTCCTTCTGTTGGGCGATCGAGTGCTCCAAGCAGATTAAGCAGAGTGGTTTTCCCTGAACCTGAGCGTCCTCTCAACGCTACAAGCCGGCCTGGTCGAATTGAAAGATTGGCACCGCGAAGCGCAGTCACTTCACCGGTTCCTTTACCGAATGTTCGTTTGATTCCTATCGCTTGAATAATAGGTTCCTGATGATCAATCTGAACTATGGATTCCATCCACCCTACCTCCTTTGATGACTTTAATGCTAACTCTATCTTTAAAATGTATCCTGTTCAAGGATAAAAAAATAGACACCTCTTTGTTAGAAAAGGTGTCTATTTGTTAGACGACTCATACTCCTTCGGGGAACAGCCTTCCATTCGCTTGAAAGCCTTGGCGAATGTCTTACCGTCCGGGAAGCCGACGGCTTCTGCTATCTCGTATATTTTCATCTCGCCGGAACGCAGCTTCTTCTTCGCTTCTTCCATCCGAATCAGCATAAGGGTTTCACTTAAGGATTCCCCGGTTTCCTTACTGTACAAGTCGCTTAGATAACTGCGGCTTAGCTTCACATGCTCCGCAATATCAGCGGTGCTTATATTGCGGTGATAGTGTCCGCGCATGAACTGAATCGCTCTGCGGATGAATGGGGAAGAGGTACGGGATGGGCCTGTATCTTGAGTTATTCGCCTTAATCCGAGTTCCCCATATACACGATTAAGTAATTGGTTGATTTCTTGAATCGATGCGCACTCACGCACATGAGTGACAGGATCCAACATTCGGTCCAAATCTTCCAATTGCGAGTAGCCATGCTCTTTGGCATAAATGATTGTCGTCGTAAGCAGCTCGGTAACAAACGCCTTCACTTCATTCACCGGTCTTCTTGACTCTGCCAGCTTCATGCCAAGCTCACTGGCGAGATATTGAAAACCATGAATATTGCCATGAACGATAGAACGCAACAAATCATTCCTATGTTCATAAGGTAGAGACAATGTCCCTGAAACTGCGGAGTGATCGTCGTTAAACAGCACGTTGTCTCGGGAACCTCCGTAAAAACGGTCATGAATTTGACGATAGAATTCAGCCAAGGCTAATTTCAATTCTTTCAGATTATGTACAGGTGGTCCATTCATTATGAACCAGTCGCTCCGCAGTGATTTCTCCTGGAGAATATGCTCCACTTGAGCGCTGAGCTGCTGTGCTTTGCTGTTATCCGGACCTTGTAGGCAATCTTCTGAATATAGCAGGAGCAAGCGATCTGATTCTACTCTCAATGCCGAGAAGTAGCCAAGTTGCTCGTAGTCCAGATCAAGGGGCAGTAGAACAGGTCCCATATAGAGAAGCATACTGAATAGCGGAGCTCCTTCTTTCCCGAAGAGCTCGGACTCAAGCTGTGCATCCGGTTGCTCATGGACCAGATAGGCTTGTAATTTCACGGTCAATTGAGCCTGCTTGGTAAGCTCGAGTTCTTGCTGCCATTGAAGTACACGGTCGCGCTGGAACCGTCTTGCAGCAAGCTCTCGCTTGGCTTCCACGAGCAACTCGAGAAGCTGATCCGGTTCCATGGTAGGCTTCAGAATATAATCTTTTGCGCCTAGCTTCATTGCTTCCTTCACCCAACCGAAATCATCCAGACAGCTAAGCACGATGGTAATGACATCTTTATCATTTTGTTTAATATTCCGCAGAAGCTCCAGACCATCCATTCTGGGCATAAGCAGATCCGTAATGATCAAGTCAACGTTATGCTCTTCAATTAATCTCCATGCTTCAGAACCATCCTCTGCCTCACCGATTAAGGTAAGCCCTGAGCTTTCCCAATCCAGCATTGAACGCAAGCCAATGCGAATGATCGGTTCATCATCGACGATAATTACATTCATCCCATCTCCCCCTCACTTTGATGAATGGGTAGAAACATCCTGACTGTTGTTCCTTTTCCAGGTTTGTTAATAATGAACATTTTGTAATCCGGACCGTAATAAAGCTTGATTTTCTCACGAATATGCATAAGGCCCACTCCGCTTAATCTATCACGGACAAGAGAGTTTCTTCTCATCGTACTGGTCAGTGCTTCAGGCTCATATTCACCTGCCGCCTTCATAGCTACTCCATCACCGGTATCCTCTACTTCACATGTCAGCAGGTCCCGATCCAGATAGGCACGAATCGTAATCACTCCTTCTCTCTTAGCAGGTTCAATCCCGTGCAATATTGCATTCTCCACAAGCGGCTGTAGAATCATGCGGGGCACAAGGCAGCCTACAGCAAGCTCATCAATCTCAAAAGCAATTCGGACCCGCTCTCCATACCGGAAGCTTTGAATATCCATGTAATCCTTGATTAAAGCGGCCTCTTCACGAATCGTGATGAAATCCCCCTTCTTGCCCAAGCTAGCTTGCAGAAGACGCACCAGAGCGCTGACTACATCCGATATTTGTGGGGTTTTGTGAATCTTGGCGACCCACTTGATTGTATTGAGAGTATTGTACAAGAAATGCGGATTCAACTGATATTGGAGTGCCTCCATCTCCGCTTCCTTCTTCAACGATTCTTCCAGCTTCACCTGTTTAATCAGTTCCTCTAGTCGATTGAGCATCTGATTATAGCTTTGCCCCAAGTCATTTAACTCGTCTATCCCTTCCACCATCCAGTACGCCTTGAGATCCCCCAACTCCGCACGTTTCATAAGGGCTCTTAAGTTGTGGAGCGGCTTCGTCACATGTCGGGCAAAGAAGATCGAACTGATAACAGACACAATCGCCAGCAGGATGAATAACCAGATCAATACATTACGCATATTCGCAACGGAACTATTCGTAGTAACAGCAACATCCATGGATGATGCCCACTCACCTTCAGGCAGCTCCAGCTTGGTCTGAGAGTGTACCAGTCCTTTGTTCTCCCCGGATCCCTTCCACCCGCCTGTTGTAAATACGGTTCGCTTCTCTTGATCGACAATTGTGAGCGAGCCTTCAAACGGCTTATCTGCCAAGTCTGCTAAGATACGATCGATAGGGATTAGAACCTGCACGGAGCCAAGCTCACTTCTAGTTCTGGGATCTAGAATGGGTTCAGTCGAGAGCAAGTTCTGGCTTCCCGTACTTCGGGGGATAAAGCTGCCAGCTTCGGAGGCCAAGGGGATGAGCCCTTTTACCCTATCCTCATGAATGGTGTTGAAAGGCATTTGTCCTGAACCCGCTTGAGAACATATCGTTTGACCGGCTTCCATGGTCGAGATGCACATTTGCAATAAATAACGGTTCTGCGAGATTTGTCTCTTGAGCAGCATATCGATATAGTCACGAAGCCGTCGTTCTTCAGCTGCATCCAACTGGGAGTAGAATCGATTCACATACCGCTGAACCGCATAGTCTTCCGTGATTTGCTTCAAGTCTCGGCTTATGGATTCTAGCTCCAGTCTGGTTCGTTCTAGCAATTGTTTATGTGATTTCTCCACGAACTCGTATTGCTCCTGATTGGCAATAGAGGTGAATTGCGCATTAAACACAAACGCCGCTACCATCAAAGGTATGGAGCCTACAAGAAGCAGGAATAAGAGCAGCCGAATCTGGAATCGATTGAGAAAAGAGGACAAGGTAGGCTTCATGGATAGATCACCTGGATCATTAGTGTGTGCTGTGCTTCCAGCTGTACATGATGAAATAAAGTGTGGCAGTGACTAGCGCGAAGGTCGCGATGAAGATCATGGCATCTTTGTCCAATAGCGCGTAAAATGTATCCCCAATTATGGAAAAAGGTCTTACAAGCAAGTCCCACGTGTTCCAGCGCAAAAAGCGGCCTAGGTAGACACCAATACTGCTTAGCAGCAGCACGAGCATTGCAAAGGTATGCGCCTGCCATGCTCCGCGTTCCTTATATATAAGTCTATGAAGCCGGTAAAGGGAAAACACCCCAAGCAACCAGCCTGTCGCTGCAGCCAGAATATTAATTAATAAGTCATAGTTTAGAATCGTCGTTCCCTTGGACTGGCTGAAAAAGCTCAGATGCACGAGATCTGTCCATATGTAAGAAGTGTTCGGATAAAAGAAGAGCCAGGCAAGTCCAACAATAAGCAGCCATATGCTCATGCGTCGCCTGCGGTCATAAAGGATATGGATCCATTCGGATAACAGGTAAGGAATCCATGCTAATAGGAGATTGGGGATAACGAGCCATCTATATGTCCATACATCCATCACCGCAAAACGGATCACGATCAGAATCGTGCACAATACTGATGCTAGTAAAAGAGCGAAATGAAGTTTATTTTTATTGGATTGAATCGATTCAGCCATTAGACAAGGGGTGCTCCTTATGTTGGGGAATGATTAAACAGTACCATACTTCCAATTTTTATAGCAACAGCCTAACTTATCACTTTAGGCTTCACAAATGAGATGGGCAGGCTCAAGTCGGTTTTTAATCCGAATGAACCTGCCCAATTCCCATTCCATTCAAGTTACGGTTAGTTCCCTAACAGTATTTTCGCATAAGGCGAATTGATCGGCATCATGATGACCGGCTCATTCTTCAGCGTTGTTAGGTAGCTTTCCAGCGTTCTGTATAAGGTGTAAAATTGCGGATCTTTGCTATAAGCTTCATTGTATATACGCCCTGCTTCCTGCTCGCCTTCTGACATAATTTGTTTCGCTTTAGCTTCCGCTTCTGCTTTCAGCTCGACTGCTTGGCGGTCGGCTCGGGCCATAATCTTCTTGGACTCTTCGTCCCCTTCTGACAAATATTTGGTTGCAATGGACTGGCGATCCGAGATCATACGCTTGAATACACTTTCCTTGTTCTCTGGGGGAAGATCTGTTCGTTTAATTCTTACATCAATAATTTCGATTCCGTAATTGTCCCGTGCCAATACGTCTCTTACATCCTTGGTAATATCGTCATTCAGGTTGCCGCGTTGTGTTTTCTCACTAATGATATCGCCATAATCGATTTCGGACAGTTTAATTCGAACGGTGTTATATACCGCAGCATCAATACGCTGCTCTCCGCTGCCCAAGGTTTTGGCTGTTCTAAGAAATTGTCTTGCGTCACTAATGCGCCATACGGTGTAGTTATCGACCTCTAGCGGTTTTTTGTCTCGAGTTAGTGATGGTGTCGGCTTACTGTCGTATATCATTTGGTATTTGGGCAGAGAAGTCACATTCTCGATAAAAGGGATCTTCAAAGCTAACCCCGGATTGGGTTCAATGCGGACCGCTTCGCCAAATCGGAGCACGACTTTATATTCGCCTTCTTTCACGACATACAAGGAAGCAAATAGAAGGATAACCACAATAGCAGATATAATTCCGATAAACACTTTGTTCTGAATCGTTAACTTTTTCATCGGGCTGCTCCTCCTTGCGGTGTCGCATTAGCTCCAGCGCCTGATGTCCCCGCAGCTCCTGTGCTTGGTCTCAACAGCTCATTCACCGGGAAGTAATTAACCGTGTCTCCTGAGCCGTCTGTAATCAGGATCTTGGCATTCGGCATCACTTTCTCTAATGTCTCAAGAATAAGCCTTTTTTCTGTAATCCCTTTGTTGTTGACATATTCATTATAAATGGCATTGAACTTCGCCACATCACCTTGTGCATTAAGCACTCTTGACTTCTTGGCACCCTCTGCTTGCTCGATCATCATCTGAGCGTCCCCTCGTGCCTTTGGTATAATATCATTCTCGTACTTATTGGCCACGTTAATCTTGGTGTTCTTCTCTTCTCTTGCGTTGGTAACATCTTTGAATGCGGTTTGAACATTGCCTTCAGGCGGCTCAATATCCTGGAACTTCAAATCTCGAACATGAATTCCAGTTGCATATCGTTCTTGCATTTCAATTAATCGTTCCTTCACTTTTCCTTGAATGTCCGTCTTCCCATCTGTGATGGCATAATCCAGTGCCGATTCACCCATTACTGATCGAATCGCGGCGCTAGTAGCATTTCTTATGAACTGCTCCGGCTCCTTAATGTTAAACAAGTATTGACGCACATTACTAACGTTCCACTCAACCACCGCATCAGCAGACACTATATTCTCATCCCCCGTAATCATGAGGGCTTCCTCGGGAACCGGTGTGATTTTGCCGTTAGACTCCCTATACCCGAACTGAATACGTTGCGTTTGCAGCGCGGGTACTTTAATTACTTGCTGGATCGGATACGGAAACTTAAAATGAAGTCCAGCTGATGTTTCGGCTGTATATTGTCCGAATGTAAGAATAGCAGCAGTCTCGTGCTCCTCAACGGTGTAAAAGGAAGTATAGGCTGCTCCGGCAAGCAAGACTCCAATAATTCCAATTCCTACCTTCTTTTTCAAACCTTCTGGCAGCTGTGGTTGCTTACGCTGCTGCATGTTTATGACTTCCATGGACCCCCACCCTCTCGTTACATTTCCTTTAGTGTTCTACGCTTCTTTGATGTCTGGGGTTTCACGAAAAAAAAGTTAACCCGAAATGTCACTTTCTTGCAATTATTTGAAACTTTCGTTACATTAGATTCGTACATGTATAGGTCTAGGGTAAAATGCAGTTATTTTGAGAGTAGAGAGGTATATTCAAATGTCGTCACCCGTAACACCAACTAATCCATCCATGGCTTCGCTGCTGCGTAATCGATTCATCCAAGCGATTATGACTGCAGGTTTGTTCATGCAAGTCGGGATCTGGATCCGAAACTTCGCCATTCTCCTGTTCGTAGTGGACATGACTGACGGGAATGGCCGAGCTGTCGCCCTTATATCTGTGGCTGAATTCGCACCAATCTTTATCTTTTCCTTTATCGGAGGCACGTTCGCAGACCGTTGGCGCCCGAAGCGAACGATGATCTGGTGCGATCTGCTTAGCGCAATATCTATCTTCATTATCTTAATGGCACTTCTCTTCAGCACTTGGAAAGTAGTTTTCTTCGCCACCCTCGTGTCAGCCATCTTATCGCAGTTCTCCCAGCCTTCCAGTATGAAGCTGTTCAAGGTGCATGTGCCTGGAGAGCAGATGCAAGCCGGGATGTCCTTATTCCAAACCATGATGGCCGTGTTCATGATACTTGGACCTGTGATTGGAACCTTTGTTTTTCAACAATTAGGAATCAACATCTCGATGGCCATAGTCGGCGCCTCATTCCTGCTATCAGCTCTAGTGCTGATGCTGCTGCCTGCTGATCAGATCGAAGAGAAAGAGGAGAACCAGTCATCACTGATGAATGATATGAAGCTAGGCTTTCAATACGTGTGGAAACGTAAAATTCTGATCACACTAGGAGCCGGCTTCCTAACTGCAGGACTTGGTCTTGGATTCATACATCCACTTGCTATCTTTATAGTTACAGATCGCCTTGGATTAACAGAAGATTACTTGCAATGGTTATTCGTAGCGAATGGATCAGCGATGATTATTGGCGGGGGCTTGACCATGGCCTTGGCGAATCGAATCCCGCCTCACGTCCTTGTCATGTTAGGTATGGGGATCATGGGAATTGGGATTACAATTATAGGATGGTCCACTCATTTCTGGCTTACTATGGGTGCAGAGTTCATGATTGGACTGTTCATGCCCGCACTGCATATCGGGATCAGTACCATTATATTGAAAAATACTGAGGAAGCATTTGTCGGCCGTGTGAACGGAATATTAACTCCTCTGTTCATGGGAGCGATGGTCGTCACGATGAGCCTTGCCGGCGAATTGAAGCTGCATTTCTCGATTATCTCTATCTATCAGATTTCAGCCTTGTTCTTCGTACTTGGTGTTCTGGTGATGGTCCCTATGTTCCGTCTAACCAGAAGTGAAGGCGAGAAGCTGCCTGCTAATTAATTGAAGTTTTACTAAACTAGTCATCTCCAGGTTTAACTATATTAAAAAACGTGACGAAGAACGTCCCGATCCATTCTGATTGATGAGTGGAGCCGGGGCGTTTTCTATTTATTAAGGGGGAGTTATCATGATGACATTCAACAACGCGCATGATTCATTCATCCACTTCCATCTAAGCAGAAGGACCGGTGAGCGGCGCGGTAGGCTGGAGAGAGGGCATGGTCATGCTGAGAAAATGTTTCTAAGTAAAATATGGTGGATGCTTCGAGGAAATTTGGACGATCTGCATCCGGAGTATGAAATCATCGACTGGCGAGGGAAGTCTTATTTTGCCGATTTCATCTGGCTTCCAGGGTTTATTAAACTAATCATCGAGATCAAAGGCTTCAATTCTCACGTACGTGACATGGACCGGCAAAAATACTGCAACGAACTGAACCGGGAAACCTTTCTCCACGCCATGGGATATCAGGTTATATCCTTCTCGTATGATGATGTCGAGAAACATCCCGAGCTATGTATTTCCTTACTACGTATGGTGCTCAGCCGCTACCATCCCCGACTGACGCCCATTGCTCGTGCACAGCTTGCTGAGAAAGAAATCATCCGATTGGCCATCCAACTTGTCCAACCTATCCGGCCTAAGGATGTCGAGCAGCATTTTGAGGTCAATCATCGAACTGCTGTTATGATGCTGAATAAACTGTGCTCGAAAGGCTGGCTCACCCCCGCCTATAGTGGGAGTGCACTGCGGGCTGTCCGTTACGAATTGGCCAGAGACATCCTCGACTACTTCAACTAACTGTAAAACCTACATCTAATATCCGTAAAAACAGGCATATTTACAATTTAACTGTAAAACCTACATCTATTACTGGCAACTTTTCGGATACTTCTTAATTGGGAAAAAGTAGATGTAGGTTTTACATCTAATCCCTCTCGTCACCTTATTGACGTTAAAATTAACTGCAGCTTTTACAGTTATAATTATTCGATAGCTCAGTTCTTTGGTGGTTTAGTTCCGTCAGGCCTTTGTATGCTCCAATGGGCAATACATGGTACAATCAGAGTAAAAAAGGAGTGGATTTCATGGTAATTATAGTAATAATTGTCATTGCGGCAATCATAATCATTTCCCTTATTGTTAATGCAAGCCGTTCGGAAGGAAGTGCTAAATCTCGACGTAACAATAGCGACGGCGGGTATGTCGATAGCGGCAGCTACGGCAGCAGCCGCCACAAAAACAACGATAATCACGATAGCAGCTCTAATGATAGCGGAGGCTCTAGTGATGGCGGAGGCGGTGGAGACGGCGGTGGTGGAGGCGGCGACTAAGTTCAGAATGTATTAGAGGCTGACGACCCACGTCTTGGGGCGGCAGCCTCTTAGTAATGTTATAGCTAAATAATTGGTGATACCGCAGATTGGGCAAATCGATATTCAGCCTTGAACGCCGCTTCCCTGCCTGTACGGCGCACCATGACACCCCATCGCAGCAAGTCAGAGCGATGCTCGAACCCCTTGAACGTATAGACAGTTGTTCCCGGGCAGCCTGCCATCGACAAAGTCAGTTTTTTATCTGGAAGCAGCCAGGTCATTTCCCAGTTACCCTCAATGGAGCAGCACTTAACCTCCTGCATCAGTTGGTACCCATCGGCTTCACCTGGCGTTTGCACAGGCTGCATCGGCAAGTCACATATGAGCTCTCCGCTGCAATGGAAGAACCAATCAAATGTGTGAGATTGAACATCACTTTCGATCGTTCTTACTGTGAATATGTCTTGGAGGCGATCCGGCAGCAGTTGTAATTCACGTCCAAACGTCACACCCGGATATACTTCGTCCGCTTCTACCTGACAATGGTTGCGTTCAGCGTCGAAGCTTAACAGCTTACCGTGCGGGCGGTTCGGCTGATTAAGCTGATCGACCATAACGGTGTTGTGGGCAATCGATTTGCGCTGCCATTCACGGAACAGATCGGAGCCATACCCGCTGTTCGAGATATCCCGGGAGAGCAACTGATCCTGCACAAACAGCTCGAAATTCATCACATCTGCATGGGAGTGTTCACGAATCACGAACCCGTATTTGAGGAACACACTAGTTTGTTCGTTTTGCAGCATGCAATAATGGATATCTTCATCATAACGCGACTGTTTTGGGGGCTGGTATGAGTGAATGGAATTCGAGTTATTCTCTTCGAGCTCTTTTCGCCAGTTCGTGTCGAACAACAGCCGCGGAAGTCCGCCGATATTCGTACCAAAATCGCCATCTTTTCTTATCTCTGCATGCTCAGCTTCGTCATAGCATTGCGCTAATGCATAACGAAACGGCTCTTCATCATAGATGTTGCGAATCCATTCATATTGATGGGCATAGTTAGCGAAGGAACGGAAAGGCCACCCATCGTTCGGACTAGGGAACTGGCCGTTCGGGAAAGCATATTCCAACGGATATCGGTACATCTTGCGGATGGAACCTGTGAATCCTGAAAAGTCATAATCGTACAGCTCGCAAAAAGCAGCATAATACGTTAATCCTTCTGCGCAATAGAAATGATAATGAAACGAGCTCTCATACCAAAAGCCTTGCGGCAGAAGTCCTTCTGCCAACTGACGTTCAATCCCTTCCTCGCCATCTGCGGCTCGCAAGCACCATTCACGTTCATCAAAGAACAAACCAATCATTCCAAGCGCTGATTTCATCCAACAGCATATATTCGGTGTACCGCCTGTTTTATGGTGAAGAAACTCAGCCATGGGCAGGAAAAACCGATGTTTGTACCGCTCCAGCTCCGTAACAGTAAACTGCTCCCGAACTAGCTCCATCCCGTTCAGCATCCAACAAATCGCAACCGCATCTGTCAGATTGATGCCGCTGAACCTCCCTTCGAAGCCAGCTGGTGTACGCACCTTCAAGATATCCAAATGCTCACTGTAGAAGGAGAGCACCTTGCGGATGAAGTCCATATAGGCTTGGTCACCATAAAGATTGAACAGCGCTGCAGCTTGGAATACTAACGAGCCTGCTCTACTCCGATACGAGGCGCACCACGCTTCCATTGCTTCATCATCTTGTCGCAAGGCGCCGCATTGGCTGCACTTGTGTTCATTCGGCTTCGCAGGATCGAACACGAGTGCGGAGAAGCAAAGGTTGCAAAAATAATGATGCCCCCAGCCGGCAATTCGAGAAGGATCATCCTCGTAATGTATAACCCACCAGTCGGTATCCTTTTTGATTTTGTTTGCTATTTCCGCCGCCCAAAGGTTTTCCTCAATCTTAGTATGGATATGCTGCCAGTCTTTCACTAATCGAGTTGTAGGTGTCATGGATCCGCATGTTCCTTTCTAGTGGTATGGGTCGATATGTATCTTCCTGCCTGCAGCAGCGGACTCTCTAATAGCTCGGATCACCTGCAGTGTCCGGATTCCTTGCACAGCACCGCTGTAATCCGGTTGGTCATCGGTCAGCTTATCGATAAATTGCTGGTGGGCATGATGAACGGCTCCTCCGCCCAATGTATGCTCGAATTGAAAATGGGAAACCCCGCTGCCAGCCTTATAGTTATACGGCCCAATCGCTGCATCTTCCTTCATCTGCACAGTCATTTGTCCCGTTTCCAATTGATATCGAATCGTTCCTTGCGTCCCATTGACTTCAAGCACATACATCGGGGTATGAGCGGACACGAAGGAGCAGTAAGTGGTTTCCATTATTCCTGTCACTCCAAGCCCTAATCCAAGTAATGCAAATGTTACATCATCGCCCTCCATCGGCGCATATAAGGTGTTCATCTCAGCGTTGACCCATTCAATACTCCCGGTGAGGAAAGCAAACAGATCGATCATATGCGTACCGAGCTGCTCCAACGCCCCGCTTCCTTCTTGTTGTCTCCATCCCTTTCTCAAGGAGAAACCCCCAGCAGAGATCATGGCCCCACGAATCGAGATAATCCCCCCTAATGCCCCTGAGAGGATAAGCTCACGAATGGCATGAACACCCGGATCCCCTCGGAAGCACATATAGACGCTAAGGTTTTTCTTTGCCTCCCTGGCTGCTTCAAGCATCTTCTCGGCTTCCTCCACTGAGGTGGCCATCGGCTTCTGGATCAGTACATGCTTGCCGGCGCGCAATGCTTGAATGGATAGGGCAGCATGAGTACTGTTGGGTGTTGAAATATCGAGCCAGTCGATTTCCTTATCGGCAAGCACATCTTCATAATTGCCTGTCCAGCTCGGGATATTATATTCTCTGGCTAACGTCTTGGCATTCTCTGAATCTACATCCATGATCCATTTCAAGGAAGAATTGTGTACATTACGGTGAGCAGGCAGATGCAGAATACGTGAAGTACCGCCTGCTCCAATTAGTGCCGAGATAAGGGGCGGTTTGAATGCAGTCACAGTGCTACTCCTCTCGTATGGCTAATTCAGCGAGTTTAGTGTTTAATTGTTCAACAATTATCTTACTAATAATCCACACCTTAAGGTTTGCCTCTATTATGATAAAATGTTGTTATATTAAGCTTAAAGGAAGAGGTTCAAGTCTATGAAGCCGCTGCACAATTTATCCTTAACACAAACTCCCTTTCAATTTGCCTATAATCGATCTAGCGGGTCCGAGTACAAGAATATCATTCATTTGCATGAAGGAATTGAGTTTCATTACATTGAGCAGGGTGAAGGTCAAGTTGTTATAGGCCATAAAACGTTCAAAATTTCTGCGGGCACCCTGCTGTTCTTCCAACCGTTCCAGCTGCACAAATTTACTGTTCAGGCGTCAGATCAGCTGCCCTTCGTCCGTTCCTTCATCGTGTATGATCCTAACTGGCTTCAACCTTATGTACGCCTCTTCCCAAGATTGATGGATTTTCATCAAATGGTATGGAAACGGGCATGGGACGTTCAAACTATGACTGGACTAGACAATCAGCATCCTTTGATTCAACAATTGCTACGATTGGGTCATCTGCCTCCTCAGGATTCGGGGAAAGACCATGCTGGAGAACAACATATCTTGTTCGTGCTTGGTTTTCTAGATGTGCTCCAGCAGCACTGGCGCGACGGCAATCTTGACAAAATGGGCGTACGCGCTAGAACGTTCGGTCATGTTGAGCTTGCCATGGAATGGATGGAACAAAACTATCATCTACCGTTCCATCTCCAGACGTTGGCCAACCATCTGCATTTATCTGCTCCCTACTTGTCGGCGTTGTTCCGCAGAGAGGTCGGGGAGAATCTGACCGATTATTTGGCCGCGCGCCGAATACAAGAAGCCTGTCATCTGCTGATGACAAGCTCTTATACGCTCGATCGTATCGCAGAACAAGTCGGCATACCGAATGTGTCCTACTTTTGTCAGATGTTCAAGAAACAAACGGGTGAGACCCCTCGTCGTTTTCGCATGAAGATGAATGGATGAATGAGCAGGGTTTATGTATCTTTACAGCAAAAAACCTTGATGGGATAGCCCTCAAGGTTTTTTGCTTACTTATCTATGCTGTTTCTTCGATTTTCTCATGCACCGCTCTGATCTGAATCATGACCGTATTCGGATCAGTCAGCACTTCGATTCCATCCTTGAAGTTCAGGTCGGAAACGAGAAGTTGGTCGCCAGAAGCAAGACCGCTTATATCCACTTCCATCGAAGTCGGCAAATCACCTGGCATGCAGCGAACTTTAACTTCATACATTTCCACCTGCAGTACTCCGCCAGATTTCACACCAATTGCTTCTCCAGAAAAATGGATTGTAACTTTGCTATCCATGCTTTCAGTCATGTTCACATGATGAAAGTCAATATGCAACAATTTGCCCGACATGGATTCCCTTTGAATATTCTGTACAATGACCGGAATCACCTTTTCATCCGATGTCTTGCCTTGCAGAATAGCCCGTGGATTTTTCTTCAAAATGTCCAGCATTTCTTTTTCATTCACTTCTAATGACAAAGTATCTTTACCAATCCCATACAACACAGCCGGGATGCGTCCCTGTTTTCTTGCTTGATTCATGTGGGACTTTGTTTCACCAGTGCGCTTGTTTAGTTGAATAAATTTACTCATTTGTTTGTTCCCGCTCTCTATTGACCATAAATTCTTGTCAGTTCAATTGTAACATGACCATAGAATCTAGTCAAATCAGCCATTTCTCATGACTCATATTCGATAAAAGGATCCGGGATTTCGATCTGATAAGCTTCGGCATCACTAGCGCCAACGGAAAGCACGGCACGACCATTGCCTGACCGAATAAGCCCGCCGCTAAAAATAACATCCTCCAGGTCTGGACGTTTGCCGGGCCCTCTTGGAAAATCACTTCTTACAGCAATAATTTTTATAGGTGTTTTCTCACAGGTTTCGGGGTTTAGCGAAAAGACCATGGAATAGTAGTGCTTGTTACCTGATTGATCAAAGCAGGCGATATGCCCTAGTACGCCCACATGACCGTTCCTCAATAAATGCGCCTCATTCGCGCCTCCCCACTCTTCTGGAACAAATTGATCTTGAAGCATTTCTGCATCGATGAAGGTCTGCTCATTGAGCTCCTCTAGCGAATCGATTATTGTAAATCCGATTTGCCCTCTTCCGCCTCTTGCTCCTTGCGGTCTTGTAAATATGCCAATCCTGCCATCAGCAAGCTCAATTAGACGAATATCCTTCATTGTTCCGGGCCCCGATGAAAAGTGACATAACGAATCAATTTGAAATCCGCGATAGAATTGGGTGACCCATGACACAATCTTATCAGGATTATCGGCTGCGGTGATGACTTCAACTCCGCCAACAATTAATTCACCCTTGATGATCGTAATGCATGGATCCTGCAAATTATAGGTATGCGTATGAATACGGGGACTCCAAACTTGATTGTCGCATGTAAAAAAGAAGACTTGAGAGAACTCGCTATCCCGTTCCTCAACTCTTCCTAAGATCACTTCCTCCCCGTCATATCGAAACGGGGCCGTTATATTATAAACATCTCGATTTCCAACCCCTGAGAACACTAGCTTCTCCACTTTCGTGGTACGTGGGTTCGCATAAAATGTATCTAACAGCTGCTTACAGGTTTGCGTTGTGATTGGTTTCCTTGTCATTGCCGTTGCCGTCCTCCTGATGATCAATCGATTCACCTATCGTCCAATCACGTTCTTCTTCCTCTTCGATTCTAATGAGCTGCCCGGGTTGAACATTAAAATATACGCACAGTTTTAGCAACAAATCCCTAGGATACTGTACCATCTCATCTTTATACATACGACGAACGGAATCAAAATGGTAATTAACATCCTTCGCAAGCTTTCGTATGGATAATTTGGGATCATGATTTTCCATGACCTCTTTTAATTTACTGCGTATGATTAACATACATCATACACCTCCTACATAAATATAAAGGGAGAATGGTGGAGAGTCAATAAATTGACAAGAAAAAGCGGTCATGTTATAGTTTGAAGAACAGGAATAATTTTGAATTTTCAGAAAACAAAATACTGTTTACCCCGAAAGAAATAAAGAACCCTCTTTATTTTCTTTTTTTTTCCCCAAAAATCCCGAACCAAAATGGAGGATCTTATATGAGAAATACAAGCAGCAACCGGAATATCGTTTTCCTTGGAACAAGCCTGCCGAGAGAATGCGGTATTGCTACATTTACACAAGATTTGTTAGATCAGTTCGACCATATTAAAGGCTTCAATAAACCTCGTATCGTAGCAATCAACAACAACGATACTTACCGCTACCAGGAGCAAGTGATGAGGGAAATTGACCAGCACAAGCTGTCGGATTATACAGATACGGCCGATTATCTGAATTCGTCAGACGTTGATCTTCTAGTTATCCAGCATGAATTCGGTATATACGGCGGAGAAAGTGGGGAATATTTGATTCCATTCGTCGAGAGACTCCGTATTCCATATATCGTAATTTTTCATACCGTGTTAACTGAGCCTTCTGCCAAGCAGCGACTCATCATGAATCGAGTTGCGGAACTCAGTGTCAAAGTCGTAACGATGGCACAGTCTTCCGTAAAGGATTTGGTCTCGATTTATGGAATCGACAACGCCAAAATCGCTTTCATTCATCATGGTGTACCTTATGTCAAAACCAAATCCAGATCCAGGCTGAAAGAACAATATGGCTTTGCGAATCGACAAATTTTATCCACTTTTGGCTTTCTAAGTCCGGGCAAAGGAATCGAATATAGTATAGAGGCTATGCGCGGAGTGGTCAACCAGCATCCAGATGCTCTCTATATCATTTGGGGGAAAACACATCCGGTAGTCAAACAAGAAACAGGCGAGGTATACAGACAAAAGCTGGTGGATCTTGTTAGAGAACTAGATTTAAATCATAACGTTATCTTCGTCGACAAGCTTTTGACGCAGGAGGAAGTCATCCAATCGCTTGTTATGTCAGATATTTATATGACTCCTTATTTAGGCAAGGATCAGGCCGTTAGCGGCACCTTGGCATACGGAGTCGGTTATGGAAGAGTCATTATTTCTACTCCTTACCGATATGCCGTGGAAATGCTAGCTGAGGGCAGAGGCTTGCTTGCCAACTTCCGCGATTCTGCCTCCTTGGAAGCTTGCATCCTTCGATTGCTAGATAACCCTACTATAGTAAAAGAAATGGAAAATCGCACACTTGAACTCGGAATAACCATGTTGTGGAGCGAAATCGCCAAAACCTATGCTGCAATCTTCCAAGAGAAAATCGCAGTTTCAGAGTTAAAGGAATGGAGTGTGATTTAATGGTAGTACAGACGATCCTAAAGTTTAAGACCGATTATATGCACAGGATAACGGATGATACAGGAATTTTTCAACATACGAAATTTGGAGTTCCCGATCGTTCGATGGGCTATACAACAGATGATAACGCAAGGGCATTGATCGCAGCCGTTCTAATGTACAGCAGCCGAAAAGATTCAGAAACGTTGAACCTCATTCATACCTATATTTCCTTCATACATCACGCACAGAATGCAGATGGAAACTTTAGGAACTTTATGGATTATAATCGTTCCTTCGTTGAGGATAGCGGCTCTGAGGATTGTCAAGGACGCACGCTGTGGGCATTGGGATTCGCGCTCGCCCATTCCTCCTCCCTGCCGGATAATGTACTGAACACTTGCCGATATTTGATCAATCAGGCATTACCGCATATCCATACGCTCGGTTCACCTCGTGCACAAGGCTATGCCATCATTGGTCTAAGTTACCTGATAGACACGCCTGATGCTTTAACTTACTCATTCCCCTATCTCCACACGCCAAACACCGCGGAAGAGAAAGCATTTCTGCCTAGAGCATTCATCGTTGATCTGATCGATAATATGGCGGTTCGATTGCACAATCAATATACTCGCAATAAGGGGAACGGTTGGAATTGGTATGAAGACAGCCTTACCTACGGAAACTCGATGCTTCCATGGGCACTATTAAAAGCATACCGTATTTCCAATAATATTAGCTTGAAGGAAACGGCCAAGGAAAGCCTGGATTTTCTAGCATCCAGAACCTTCTCCAAGGCAGGCTATTATAAGCCGATAGGCAGCCATGGCTGGCTTCAGCGAGACGGAAAGGCTGCTCCCTACGATGAACAGCCGATTGAAGCATGTGAAATGCTGCTTGCTTGCAAGGAAGCCGCGATCGTGCTGCGAGACCCTGCTTATCTGAAGTTGGCAGCTTTATGCTATGAATGGTATCTAGGGCATAATTCATTACAAACGTCTCTAATTGATCCTCAGACCGGGGCTTGCTATGACGGCATCCATTCTACAGGGTTGAACCTTAATCAAGGTTCGGAGAGTATCATCTCCTTCTCTATTGCTCATATGGTGATGCAACATGAATAAATTCGCTACTATTCTTGCAGGCGGGGGCGGGACCCGCTTTTGGCCTTTGTCTAGACAAGAGATCCCGAAGCAGCTTCTGAATATTAGCGGAAACGATATTATGTTAAACGATACGATCGAACGATTCAAAGGTATTATCCCTCAAGAAAATACAGTAATCGTAACGAATCGTTCTCAAGCCGTATTGCTGGAGAGTATTATGCACAGCAGCGTATTGAAACGCAACATTTTGATCGAGCCTGTTGCGCGCAACACGGCTGCAAGCATACTTTTTGCGGCGTTATCCATAGAGAAATCGCACGGAAATTCTTTAATGGTCGTATTGCCTTCGGATCATTATATAACCGATGAAAAACAATTCCGGCTAACATTAGACGAAGCCTGTACAGTAGCAATGGAGACGGACAAAATCGTAACCATCGGAATTAAGCCGACCTTCCCTTCTACGGGTTACGGCTATATCGCCTTTGATAAGGAGCCTATTGCTTCGAATCCTGTTGCTGTATACGAAGTAGCAGAATTTGTAGAAAAGCCGAACTTTCAAAAAGCGCAAGGCTATTTGTCGTCAGGTAATTATTTATGGAATAGTGGTATTTTCATTTGGAAAACATCCGTCATTATTGATAATTTCAAGCGTTATCTGCCTCGCCTGTATAAGACGATGCTTCCACTCAGCGATTATCTAGGTACGGAGCAAGAAGAGGAAATCATCAATCAAATTTATCCGACGCTTCAAAACATTTCGATTGATTACGGCATCCTTGAACGCTCCGATGAGGTCGTTGTTCTATCTGGTCAATTTGGTTGGAATGATATCGGCAGCTGGGATGCGCTTGGCGCGATCTTCCCTCCTGATGAATCGGGCAACATAATAAAAGCGAATCACATGGGCATAGAAACACGCAACACAATCATATATGGAAATGGCAGGCTAATCACGACAATAGGCGTAGACAACTTCATCATTGCAGACACCGGGGATGCGTTATTAATTTGTCCCAAGGACAAAGCGCAGTCTGTCAAAGAAATCGTAGAACTGCTAAAGGAAAAAGGAATGACTGAATATATTTAGGGATTATTAACATTAAAAAAAGGATCATTACAGCAGGAAGCTCCCGCTGCAATGATCCTTTTTTCCACTTTCTTCCGTCCTATTTTCCCTCATATTCCATAGTGGCTTTATCCAGCATGGATTTCCAATTAGCAAAATTCGTCTCCCTGGCAACATGCCGATCAAAAAGTTCATCATCCATGTTTTTGATATCTTCATGTGTCTTTACTTGAAAGTTGCCTTTCTCTACAAACTCTCCAAAACTCTTAAAGCTGGAGTACTTACTCATGAAAGACACATTGAACAAATCGTCTAATGAAATATGATTCGGATCATCTTGAATCGTTTTCTGGCCTTGTAAATCCTTCAGCAGTTCGTCAAATGACATTGGCTTTTGCTTTCTCAAATTACCACCCCTAGATCAGTTTTTATCGATTCCATCCTACTTTGTGGATAACGAAGCCCAAGCGCTTTCAAGCCAGTTATCAAAATCAGCGCCCTTTTCACCTTCGTAGGTATCATATACATCGATTCTCATTTTTTGTAATTTCTCTTTAAACTCTTCAAACGAATGACCTACTGGCAAGCTTTTCTTAATCCTTACCAATATTTTAGTAACTCCTTTAATCAAGTCACCCTTTTTCTTTGGCGGTAATTTCACATCTTCACCGAAAGCTCTGAGTTTATGGAAAGCAGCCTCTTGAATTTTATACACGGCATCGTTTTCCATAAGACGAGTTAGTACATCAATGGTTTGTTTGTGATTCCATTGACCCAATTGTTCCACAGCCTCTAAACGTTCTCTCCAATTGGAAGTTCGATTCGCAGATATTTTTAACTGTTCATAATTTGCAGGCAATTCATTTTTTACTTCATTTTTACCCAAGCGATCACATCCCGTTCTATTTATTATTGAAAAGCATTAGCTGATTGCCCTAGTTGTCGGATTTGTCACCTTTAGGATTACTGGAAGATGCAGCGCCATCCTGATTTTTAGTGCCTTTGCTTTTATAAGGTTTGGGTGCGCTTTTTGCTCTGATAGCACTTGCTTGCCATCGGTTCCAGCCTTTTTTGTCTGTTCCCCTGCCTGTTCCGCCCTTGCCTTTTGCTTTACTCAAAAAATCACTCCATTAATGTGACTTAACTCCAAATTAACAATATCAATCAAACATTACACTACAGAATGCAAGAAAAGAAGCCTTAAACATCCAGGCTTCTCTCTTCTAACATATGATGCGGTCGAGAGGACTCGAACCTCCACGGCTGTTACACCACTAGAACCTGAATCTAGCGCGTCTGCCAATTCCGCCACGACCGCACATCTGAATAATCAGCGACAAGAAACAATATAACACAGGCAAACGATCGATGTCAACATGCTAGTTAGTATGCATTTGTAGGTTTCCCACTTTACTTACAACGCGTTTGCTTTTTATTCCCGTGTCGCTCTGCGTGCCATCTCAGCCTTATAAGCGAGCGTCGCTTGCTTGCCTGCTTCGTACACCGTCCTGCCGATCAGATACCCCAGGCGTGTAGCGGTTCCCGCGTAGGAGTAGCTCCGGCCTCGATCTGTAGCTGCGATCACTACCGCATCCGTCGAAGTGCCTGTAGCGATCCGGCCTTCAGCTCCGGCCGTTATGTTCAGATCCTGCAACAATGCCGCCTTGGCTTCCGTTACTGTTATCACCGCATTCACCATGGCTGCATCATTCAATTGGCCGTCAATTACAACGATGCAATTGATCGTGCCCGGGAAGAGTAAATCCACATCCACTGCGTCCCCAGCCCTTGCAGGATTGCCTAGGCCGACCGTAACCCAAGAGCATACGGTTAACTCTCCCAAGCTCATTTCGCTGAATCCAGCATGATCGACCCAAGCGGCGGTCAACATACCGACTGAATCGATAGACGAGAAGCCGACAGCATCCAGAAACGACTGCATCTCCGATGGCGGATCGTCGCACATATACGACTTCGGCACTTGACGATTAATCAGATTCCTATGATAACCGAATCCACCACCCCAAATGGAAGAATTCAAGGTTCTTAAAGGTGTCTCAGAGCTGATACATAACATAGGATTTTCCGAATTAGGAATCAGCCCATACCGTATACCTGGGATAGACTTCCATCCCTTTTCCGTTTCTTGCAACATTACTTCTTCCCCCTGCTCTAGGATACCCCAATCTTCTCAATCTAACTCAGGCGGAGTACGCTTCTGATCTGTGGATTGATATACATGGCTCCTGGATAACTTGACGATCTTGCGATTAGATTTGCGCACCATGACCGTCTCGTCATCCCAAGCGACAACATGGCCTCTTACATCATTCTCAGGCTCTGAGTCTCTGACAACTCTGATCTTGGTTCCAGTTAATCGATATTCATCCAACTGCTCGTCCGTAATCATAAGAACATCCACCTCCAAAATTGCTTGTCTTGATCTATTCTGAATAATAAAAACATACAAAAAACGAACAGGAACATTAGCGATGTCGCCGCTCGTCCTGCTCGCTTGTCTATATGGTCAACCTACTATTTCTTTGGAATCGTTCTTCTCGAACCATTCGTCCAGCACCTTGCTCGACATGACGCGGCTCTCTATATAATCGATCTGCTGTTGAGTAAACTGCGGAGTCCATTCAATAGAAAGCTCCTTGGACATCTTGACAACCGTAAGCAATTCCGACCATGCGACATAGCGCTTATACCAGAAAAATTGCGGATGCTCAATCATATAAGGATATAAATCGTCAAACTCAGTATGCTTGCAGTCGAGTGCGCGTTCAAAGTGAACCTTGGCTTCGGACAACTTGGTCATCATGTAATCGGTAGATAGTTGTTGTTGATTCCCCATACCGACCGCCTCCTCTCTATCGCTCACCCTCATTATAAATGAAAATACGCTTGGAGGGAAGGTTCCAATTCATCACAATTCGATTCTAGCCCTATTAGACGAACTGAACCTCTCCCTGTTCCAGTGAACGAATCCTTACTAAGGACTCTACCCGAATTCCGCTTTCCCGAATCGTTCTAGCTCCAGCTTGGAAGCTTTTCTCGATGACGATCCCGAGTCCCACTAAAGTTGCACCCGATCGCTCGATGACCCGTATAAGACCTCTAGCGGCATCTCCATTCGCGATTATATCATCAATAAGCAATACCCGATCCTCGGCGCCTAACACACTTTTGGAAACCAGAATATCCGTAACAATGCCCTTAGTAAAAGAAGGTACCCGCTCTGCATACACTTCTGTCTCGGTTGTTAAAGTTTTCTTCCTGCGGGCAAATACCAACGGCACTCCCAATTCAAGTGCTGTGGCGAAACCAACAGTAATTCCGGATGATTCTATAGTCAACACCTTGGTAATCGATTCCTCACGATACAACCTTGCGAATTCCTTGCCCATCTCCATAATGAAAGGAGGATCAACCTGATGATTCAATACCGTATCCAAGTTCAGAACCTGGTTGTTAATAACCGTCCCGTCTCGGACAATTCGTCTTTTCAATTCTTCCATGTGACTCCTCCTCAACCTTGTGCGGTCGCAAACTTTCCTTTCAGATAAAGTACCATATTCATGAAACAACATTCAAGAGCAAGGGATATTAAGTTTTATAAAAAAGCATGAAAAAGATGCAACTATTTTCCAGTTCAAACCGTCTATATTAGTATTAGTGTATCGCGAGTTAAGAATTCCAGCCGATTTTGGGAGCAATTGGACTTTGCCCGTCATCCTTTTGAAAGGTATGATGGATGAGCTGTACATAACAAATAACCCCTAGACTAGAGAGAAGCTTTAATCGGAGAAGGAGACTTCCTATGAGAAAGAACTATGTTGTGCAGATGACTGTCGCCGCCCTGCTAGGGATTACTATCGTGACCGCAGCTTGCAGCAGTGAACAATCACAGGATCCAGCAGACACAGTAATAAAAGATCATACGATAACTCCAACGACTCAACCGCCAGCTAATTCGCAAGTTAATTCCTCTTCGCCCACACCTGGTTCAGAAATCCCGGTTACCGACCCAACTGCGACACCTGGCAGCGGTTCTAATAATGAACAGGGCGTGCAGCAAGGCAAGCATGTTGCGACCTCATCCGATCAGCCTGTTACGGAAAACAAAATCACTGAATCACCCATTCAACCTTATACGGTCAACAAGCCTGCATTAAAAGGAATCAGCATTAACGACAATATAGCTGTTGTCACTCAATTAGCCGGCAAGCCTATAGATGAGTACTCCATGGATGACGAGATGGACCCGATTCAAATACACGAATATAAAGGGTATATTGTAGGCTTCAACAAACTTGGAAAAGTACAATTTGTAGAGATTACTTCTAAGGATATTGAGACGGGATTGAATGGTTTCCGGTTAGGAAGCAACGTTAAGGATGCTCAAAAGGCACTAGGGAAACCCGATATGAGTAGTAAATACGCTTTATCCTACAAAAATGACGGAACGATTCTGAAGCTGGATGTCGATCCGGTTACCCAGAACTGTTTATCGATTAAGCTGTTTGCGGAATCCAAATAATCCAGCCTGTATACAGAACCCCCTCGCCTTGTTAAGGCGAAGGGGTTCTTCCTGTTATCTAGCCGCATGTTTTTTCTTCCTGCGAATCCGCAAGTATAAGATTAAGGCCAACAAGCATACCACAATGGCAATGGCCAACCCGCGCCCCAAATACACGTGCACCAGATTGACGACCTTCTCCCAATTCCGCCCGATGATTCGACCTAATGTAACGAAAGTAAAACACCACACTAGGGCTCCGCTTCCAGCGAATACTACATACCGTAAGAAACGAATACCGCTCATTCCAGCCAAGTAGCAAGTCAGATGCCGAACACCGGGAACGAAATAGCCGAACGTAATAGCCCAAACCCCATGTTTGAGAAACCACTTCTCCCCTTTTACCAGACGGGACGGAGTCAGACCGAACCATTTGCCGTAACGATCCAGGAACGGCTTCCCGACCCGTCGTCCGATCCAATAACTGATTAACATCCCTGACATACTCCCGGCGAAGCTGACGGCTACCGAGATCGCGAAGTTCATATGACCATAGGCAGTTAGAGAGCCTACGAATGTCATCAACGTCTCGTCAGGTATAGGCAGCCCTATTATGCCAAGCGCCAATAACCCGAATAAAGCCATATATCGATAGGTCCATATTAGATCCAATAACATTTGCTGCACTGAACGCACTCTCCGCAGTCAAGTTAGATTCATGCCCGTATTATAAAAGATCGGCAGACGATGTGCAAACCGCATCCCGGAATGTTGTCCTTTTTTCAGTCGTCGTAACATAACTTGTACTAACCGGGATATATGCCCCTGGAGAGGAAAGGACGTGCTTGCTAACATGAAGTCTTGGGGAAAGATACTGCAAATTGCCTTTACTTACATAGGTACCGTTGTGGGGGCTGGCTTCGCGACTGGTCAAGAGATTTTGCAATTTTTCAGCCGTTACGGATGGATGGCTACGATGACGATTATGTTGGCCGGTCTATTATTTATATGGCTCGGCACCAAAGTGATGCTGTTGGCCCATCAAATAAAAGCAAGCTCCTATGAGGATTTGAATCGTCACTTATTCGGAGATAAGCTCGGCCGTGCCTTCAGCTTGTTCTCTCTTGTCGTTCTGTTCGGAATTAATGCAGTCATGCTCGCAGGTGCCGGCTCCGTATTCAACCAGCATTTCAATCTGCCCTATCAATATGGGCTTCTATTCACCCTGCTACTTGCTTTTTTCGTTATCACTGGTGGATTAAAAGCTTTAATGGCAGTTAACATGTTCGTGGTGCCCACGATGTTTATATTCAGTATTCTGATGGTCGCAGCTGCCTTCCACTCCCCTAATGCAAGCAATTGGCTTACGTTGTCTACGGATTATAATCCCGTTCGGATCTGGACGGCTCCGCTGCTCTATGTCGCATTTAACTTGGCAACCGCCCAAGCAGTGCTTGTCCCATTAGGGGCTGCAACCAAAAACCCGCTTCACTTGAAGCGGGGCGGTTGGATCGGCGGGATTGGCATAAGCCTGATGCTGCTGGGTGGACACTTTGCTTTGTCTTCACAGCTGCCTGGTATTACTCAATATGAAATCCCAATGACTCATCTTATCGCAAGACTCGGTCAAGGCATTCAGCTTGCTTTTGTCGGAGTCATCTTCAGTGAAATATTCACAACGCTTATCGCCAATGTTTATGGACTAACCTTGCAGTTGCAGCAGAGAAGCCGACTACCTTACAAAACGATTGTTATCGGAATTTTATTATGCAGCTATGCAGTAGGCCAAATAGGCTTCAGCACATTGCTGTCGACCCTATATCCCATTTTTGGCATGATCAGCATGATATGGTTCGTTCAGATGCTTCGCCCGCTGAGCATGACTTCCTCCCGCTAACCAGAGAAGGCTGATCACTCGAATCGTCGAGAACAACATCCCGAGTATGCAGAAGATGAAGCCGCATAACAAGTAGCCATAATGATAGGGAGGAAACTGGTACTGGTCCACTACCTTGGAAATGGCTATGAGATCGACAAGCAGGAAGACGGCTCCGCAGCCGAACAAGATCAGGACGGTCCAGTCCCACACCATCCAACGCTGAAGCAGATTTCGTGAACGCTCCATGGGATAACTCTCCTGGGCTTGGGATTCTGACCCTTCTTGCTCTACTGAGCTCCCCTTCCGGTCCTGATATACATACCATGCGGTGAACAAAGCCACAATCGTGACAAACAACCCTACAAGACTTGCGAATATAGCGAGCGACGTATTCATGTTCTATTCATTCTCCCTTCCTTAATGTCGGCCTAGCAGATACACTAACAACCAAGTCATAGCAAATGCTGCTGGTGCAACGGACCAGAGAATAGCAACCATGATGGAATCCGAAATGCGGAAAGCCGGCTTCCAAGCCGTACGTTCTAGTAAACGCACCCAGGCTGCAGCGTCTTTCCCGGCATTGTCATGTCGGTTGATGTGCGCTTTACCTTTCTCACCGACTTCCATGCGGCCCTTCTTCCAACCGATTTGATAAGTGATTTCTCGTTTGTTAGGCTGTTTGGGATCCACGGGTTGCATGAGGTGCCCTCCTTCAATCTATATGTATGAACCTTTGTCCTGCGATATTTATGAAATTGGTATTCCTTTCATTGTACTACACCTCTCCTCCTTATTGTAGTATGATACGAGAAGCTACCGAGCTTGACACTCCATGACCAGCTTCACTCGTCAGCTCATAAGAAGCTCTCAACATTTACTAACGAGAGGAATTTGTATCTATGATGTGGTTACTTTACGCTGCGCTTGCTGCTGTTTGCTTCGGTATGCGCGGTATTCTATATCACTGGATGTCGCAGAAACCGGCTGATCGAAGTTTGTTATTGCTCGGAGTGTATGTGTCCGGGGCCATTATATCCATTCTGGGTGCCTTTGTGTTCCATCATAAATGGAATGCAGCTGTTTGGATGGGTTTAGTAATGGGTGTATTCTCATTTATCTCCAATGCGGCTATGTTCAGAGGCTTTGCCGTTGGAAAAGCATCATTAGTCGCCATATTCACAGCGCTGACCCCTATAGTAGTAGTTGGCTTATCCTATGGCTTTTGGGGCGAGACACTCAATTTGCCGCAAAGTGCTGCCTTTATCGTCATACTGGCCGGGATCATTATGATCCGATATTCCAATGACATATCCTTCTCAAATTTAAAAGGCGCCCAGTGGGCGCTTTTGGCAATGGTTACTTTTGGCATAACAGACGTGGCGTCCAAGCAAGCCATGTTGTGGGAGGCTGATAAGCTCCCTACTCTGTTTGCGATGTATGCCACTGGTTCCGTGTTGTTCTTCATAGAATGGTTGCGCAATGCGCATAAGGTCCGAAGAGTGGCCAAACGTTACATCGCAGAATCTGCAGCAGCCTCAGAGGGAAATGTGGTCAGTCCCTCTGAAGGAGTCGCGGAACAAGCCTCTGTCCCGCTGCTATGGAAGAATGGCAAGACCTTGCTAGTAGGGATGGGAGTCGGAATAAGCAATATATCGGGTATGGTGCTCATTCTGCCTGCTTTTGAGCTTGGCATTACCGGACTTGTATCGGCCGTCGTGGCAACTAATGTGCTGCTCATCCTTTTGTACGCCCGCTTCTTCCTCAAGGAAGTTTGGTCTATGCTTGAATTTATCGGAATTATAACGGCTATCGCAGGTATCCTAATTTTACGATTATTGGGCTAATACAAGCTTGGTCAATTGTTGTTGCGCTTTCTGCTGGATGGACTTAACCGTTTCCTCTACGGATTGCTTGCCTGCAACAGCCGCGTCTATTTCAACGATAGTCAATTGTTCAAAGAAAGCGTTGAAGCCTGTAGGGGTAGCGGGATAAAAAAGAATCCCTTTATCATCTCGCTTCAGCTTATAGAATGCTTCGAGGCTTCTGCCATCCTTATCTTTGGTGTACGACAACCGGGTGGATAAGCTCTCCGATGTCTTCATACTTACTTTAGCGGCATCTACGCCGTTGAAATATTGCACAACTTCCCAGGCTGTGTCCACATGTTCCGCGTTAGCTGCGATCGCAAATACAGTCGTTATGCTTAAATGTCTCGTTAGCTCGGGATTCTTTGGGTTAACAGGGACCGTTACTAGCCCCCAATCCAACTTTACATTATTCTGCTTCATACGCATCATTTGCTCTGGTGAACTGATCATCATGGCGGCTCTACTGGCACTGAACAAATCCATCTGTTTCGTTTCATTCGGTCCGTAATTAATCGGCTTGCCGCCGCTATCATAGTAGAACAGGTTGCCGCTTCTGAACCCATCAATGATGTAACGAAAAGCGTCCAGCCACCCAGGCGAATCTATAGTTACACGAGCGCCATCCTCACTGATATGGGTGAACCCGTTAGTAGCTGCAATATCAAAAACGAAGTCAAAAGCAGTTCGATACTTTTTATGAAGTCCATAAATCCGATTGTTCACGTCCGGATCAACAGGAAATCTGCGAGCCAAATGCATCGTTTCTTCCCAACTCATCTGATCCCCAGGGTAAGGGATTTGGTAACGGTCGAACAATTCCTTGTTGTAAAACAGAGCAGCGCTTGTAAATTGCGGAGCCAGCCCAAGTAACTTGTTCTGCCCGCTTGATTTAAGTACATCGAGCGCTGCAGGGGAAATTTGAGTCAAATCGAATTTGTCTCGTTTGATTAAGGGCTCCAAGTCAAGCAGACTATTGGAAGCGGCCAACTTCTCGTACTGCTGCAAATAAGTAATGATCAGATCCGGCCTCTGTTCTTTGACCAGCTTCTCATATTCCTCGTTGTAGTTAACGCCCGGCTTATTTAGACCTTCTGTTGGAATAATCTCAACGTCAACTTCTGGAAATTTCACTGCAAAATAATTGCCATACTGCATCTGGAACGACTGCTCGTTCTGAAAAGGGATGCGCAGCACCTTCCTCACTTCCTTCGCAGGAGCAGGTTTACTGCAGGCAGTCAGGAGACATACCAAGACGATAATTAAACATAGAAATTTAGCACTTGACAAGGCCTTTGATGAGCCGTTAATAAAGTCGTTCATAAGTAGTCTTCTTCTCCATTCTTCAGGGCTGTTTGGCTTGCAGATTCGCTTTGTCTAAGGCTGTTTGCCCTTTACTCTGTATGGCTTCGACAGTCTGATCCAATGACTGAGCACCCTGCGTGAAAGATAGCATTTCTTGATTCACTATTGCTACTAGCTCCGGACTAAAAGATTGCGGAAGCACTGGAGCAGCCTGCTTAGAGTCTGAACTTATTTGCAGAGTAGTAAAAGCTTCCATACGGACTGTTTCGGGCTTTATCGGGACGTCCTGAAGTGTGCTGAGGATATGGGACATGGAACCCGCGTTTTTCTTAGCTAGCGGCGCACTGTTAATGAGCTTTATTAGCTCCCAGGCATCCTTGGGATTCGCGGCTTTGGCATTAATCGCATAAACACCATCTACAAACGTCGAAGTTGATTCGTCTGGCTTCTCAGAATTAATTGGTTCAGTCACTATATCCCATTCGAACGTAGACAGATTATAGCGCTTACGGCCCTCGGTCAGATCGTTGGCAAATCCAGAAAACTGCAAGATCATAGCAGCTTGACCAGTCATAAATGCATTTCTCTTATAGAAATCAATCCCCGATATAGTACCTGTTGGTCTAGCGGGCTGCTGCAGCCAACCTTTTTGTATGCCATTGGCCACACTTTCCCAGATTTTGCGATAGGACGGACTATCCAGAAGCAGCTTCTTCCCCTCCGAATCCGTTATACCTAAGCGCCCCGTGCGGGCAATCATATCCACCATCGTATAGGCCCCTTCAGCAGGCGGAGCAAATCCGTATACGCGATTATCTCCTTTCCCATCCGTCGGGAATCTTGCCGCTAATTGAAGCAGCTGCTCCCAACTCATTTTATCGGTCGGATAGGGTACTCCATAGCGGTTGAACAAATCCTTATTGAAGTATATCGCCTGCGCATTATAGGTAGGTGCAAGCCCATAGAGCTTCCCCCCGTCAGCATCTCGAAGGAACTGTATGAGGCCGCGTTGGAAGGCTTCCAGATCATAACGTTCTTTCTGGATCATCGTATCCAAAGGGTATAACAGTCCATCCGCCGCCATCTGTCTATAAATCGAGATTGGCAGAAAGAGCACCTCCGGTTGCTCCTTGTCTAACAAGTCGTAATAAGCGGTTTTGAGATCTGCATTACGTGTATTCAGGCTCATAGTCTCTACGGATTCAATCGTAATATTAGGATATTTAATCACGAAAGCTTCACCATACTGACGCATAAACGTATCCCGATGCATAACTTGCACTTTCAGCTGGCGCTCCGTAATACTATCGAACTTCTCTTCGGTCACCGTACGATCCGGCTTCAGCAGATTAAGGAGAGGCTCTTGCCAAATAACGATAAGAATAAGAGCCGCAATCGATGTGAGGAAGGCAACCAGCGGTATTAACTTCCGATGTTTCGGTTTAGATTCCATTACAATTCGTTCCTCAACTTTCCGTATTAGTGAGCTCGGAATCCCCTGCGGATGGACGGGGAAGTGCCGCAGCTCTTTTTCCCACTGGTCTATGTCTCTCAGACGTTTCATCGGCCCTTCCTCCTTTTCGACACAGGTTCATCTTCTTCAAGCAGCTTGATCTGTACTTTGCCCCTGGCTCTATGAAGCCTTGATTTAACGGTTCCCTCCGAAAGACCTAACATCGCTGCAATTTCCGGAATCGATAATTGATGATGGGCAACCAGTACTAACACTTCTCGCAGCTTGTCCGGCAAATCCAACACCGCTTTCCAAATATCGCCCCGATCCATGCGGGCAAGAACTTCCTTCTCTGTTGATGCGACGGTTTCACGCCGCGGGATGGATGACATCAACAATACTCTTCGGGTCCATGCCGATTTCCAATAATCTTTGACAACGTTGCGAGTGATCGTTAACAGCCATGTCTTGACCGATGACTCGCCTCGGTAAGAGTACAAATTGCGATAAACTTTCACAAATACGTCTTGGAACACATCATCTGCTACATCCATACTTCCTGTGAGAAAATAAGCGTAATTCCATACATCTCGGCCGAGATGGTTCATCAGGTCCTGCAGGACCGAGTCTTTATCGCTCGTTTCCGATAAAGAACTCAAATATTCAAAGCCCACGTGGTTCACCTCAATGAATTAGACGACACACAAGTCCAACCGTTCCATATTTTTCCTAAATTTGTTGATACACTTTGCTAATCGACAATGTCCACGAATATGTTTATACTAAATCAGTATAGACTCTATCAGGTTGGAGACGTGATCCTTATAACGTACGCACTCTCATTCTTAGTTTCATTCCTTATTGTGTATCTGTTGATTCCGCCCCTTGGCAAGCTTGCCTTTCGTCTGGATTTCGTGGACAAGCCTCGCAAAGATGTAGAACGCAAGATTCACCGTTCACCCATTCCTTTAACAGCCAGCTTTGCTATATATGCCGGATTCATAGTTGCCTATTTGTTATTCTCAGGCGGGTTCACGCTTCAGACTGCAGCCATCATGGTCGGCGGACTTTTGCTACTCATCATCGGAACGGTAGATGACTGGTACAAGACGCAAGGCAAAGACTTTCCTGCCTTACCCAAAATGATCGTGCAAGTATCTGCAGCGGTTCTCGTATATGCTTCTGGAATTTCTTTTGATGGATTCTACAACCCGATCAGCGGTGAGTTCGTCGGACTGCCTGTTGTCCTGCAATTCGTTCTAACGATTCTGTGGATTTTCGGGGTTACGACCGTTATTAATTTCTCGGATGGAATGGATGGATTAGCTGGCGGGCTGTCTGCGATCTCGGCCATAACCCTCTTTGTAGTAGCATTGGCCAAAGGACAAGGCAACTCCGCCATGATGGCGATCATTCTTGTAGGGGTAGCCGTCGCCTATCTGAGATACAATAAACCGCCTGCCAAAGTGTTCATGGGTGATGCAGGGGCTACATTCCTTGGCTTCATCCTGGCTGTCATCGCACTGGATGGCGCCTTCAAGCAGGCAACGGTTCTATCATTATTCATTCCGATTCTGGCTCTCGGCGTACCGATCTTCGATAATCTGTTCGTTGTCGTGAAACGATTCATGCAAGGCAAGCCGATCTACCAGGCCGATGCCAGCCAAGCGCATTATCGCTTGCTGCGCATGGGCTTGAATCCCAAGCAGGTTGTCGCGGTGTTATGTTTGGTAAGTTTGTGCTTGAGCTTGTCCTCCATCATTCTGCTATTGCTGCAGGATCGGTTGTAATCGACATATTGAAGGACCGTCCGGTTTTTTGAGCTGCACCCCAATTGTTAGACACATCTAACAATTGGAGGTGCAGTTTTTATGTCCAAGTATACTTTGGAAATAAAACTAAGGGCCGTATTGAGATATTTAGAGGGCCA
>NZ_JCAUBA010000035.1:0-44742 GCF_059692235.1 Paenibacillus sp. J2R1T-4
TCTCATTATACCTTTGTCTCTTGTCGCCCATCGTTAACACCTCTCGGTTTTGGTATATTCATTATCTGTTTACCGAGTTATGGGTGTCCACTTTTTATTCTAGGTGCAAAATCCGCTTTAGAGCCCGTGCAGCGGCGCCTGGCCAAGCGCTAAAGCGGAAAATCCGCTTTACAGCCCGCGTAGCGGCGCCTGGCCAAGCGCTAAAGCGGAAAATCCGCTTTACAGCTCACGCAGCGGCGCCTGGCCTCGCGCTAAAGCGGAAAATCCGCTTTAGAGCTCGCGCAGCGGAGCCCGACTTAGCGCTAAAGCGGAAAATCCGCTTTACAGCCCGCGCAGCGGAGCCCGACCTAGCGCTAAGGCGGTATCAATGTTCCTATAGGTGGTAAAAGTTTAATATAGTAACTAGTTTAACAGGAGGAGCTATGGATAAACATTTGAACGATCCAAATCAAAAAATGCTATTAACTGCACTAAGTACAGCTAAAGATGCGAGGAGAAAAATGGAGGAGAGAGAAGAGGAGAAGCGTTGGCCCGAGGTGGAACAGCTCCCAGTGACTTCCACGGGCAGCCTTGCCAATTTGACCAAAGACGATCTGCACACGATCCGACTTAAGCTGGATATTCGAGGAGTTAGCACGCTGAATAAACAGGAGCTAATCGTTGCTTTGGAGCAACTTATCCCTGAAGCCTTGCCACGAATCCTGGATCTATTGGATGATACTCGATATCAGATTCTAAGAAGAGTAGCAGATCGTGGAGGCCAAGCCGAACAAGCATTGGAATCCAATCAAATCGATTACTTCAGGGACAGGGGTCTGATGTTCCCAGTACGTTATAAAGGAAAGCAGACCCTGATCATGCATCAGAAAGTGATCGAAGTGTTTAAATCGCACAACAGTGCCGCTTATCGTGAATTGGTACGAAGAAATTCGGAGGCTATTAAGCTCACACAAGGCCTGCTATTTCACTACGGAACATTGAGCTTGGATCAGCTGGATCATTTTCTTCAGCAGTACATGGAAAAGACGATTGGTTTGCGTGAATATATAGATATTCTGTTTGAATCGCTGACCTTCTATAACGAGATTAAGCATGATAGTCATGGATTCTCCAATAGCAGAGTGTTTGATTCGGAGAGGGTGAAGGAAGAACACGCACTTAGACCCACAGTCCCATACTATCCCTTCACGAAGGCTGAATTGCTGCAAGCAGGCGAACCTGGATACATGGATCGGAATCCGAGTTATCGAGCTTTTGTCCAATATATTAGGAAGCATTACGACTTATCTCAGGATATGGCCGACAGTCAAGTCGAAGAGTGTGCATATGCGATCTATAACGGCGAGACTCCGGGCGATATTTTAGGCTATCTTCAAAATGTATTTCAAATAGAGGAAATGCCCGAGATTATGGGCTTCATGAAACATATCGAGGAGCTTTATAACCACACCCGACAATGGTTTCTCAAAGGACACACGCCTACTGGAATGTCGGCGAATCGAGTCACAGGCCGTCCTCCTGCAAAGCCGGTTCCTTCGCCAGCGTCCACAGGAGAGGTTATTGATTTTGCTACTCGCCAAAAAGTCGGGCGGAACGATCCATGTCCTTGCGGCAGCGGAAAGAAGTTCAAGAAATGTTGTGGATAAACAATCGGGGGCTCTGGAACAGTTTACTCTCCATACCGTCCCAGAGCCTTTCCGGCTGACTCGCTAAGCTAATGGATGAGAATCAAACGCTGTATCGTTTGAAGGAGCTTGAGTTTCTGGAGAAGATCTGTGAGAAAATAGGCACAATCTCGCTCACAGGCGGCGGGAACTTGCTTGAAAAGCTGAATTCCTTGTTGGGGGAAAAGGGGGAGGGAAGGGTGTGAGCCCGGCCAAGCGCTAAAGCGGAAAATCCGCTTTACAGCTCGCACAGCGACGCCCGGCCTAGCGCTAAAGCGGAAAATCCGCTTTACAGCCCGCGCAGCGGCGCCTGACTTCGCGCTAAAGCGGAATACCCGCTTTACAGCCCGTGCAGCGACGCCCGGCCAAGCGCTAAAGCGGAAAATCCGCTTTACAGCTCGCGCAGCGACGCCCGGCCAAGCGCTAAAGCGGAAAATCCGCTTTACAGCCCGCGCAGCGGCGCCCGGCCAAGCGCTAAAGCGGAAAATCCGCTTTACAGCCCGCGCAGCGACGCCTGGTCAAGCGCTAAAGCGGAAAATCCGCTTTACAGCCCGCGCAGCGGCGCCCGGCCAAGCGCTAAAGCGGAAAATCCGCTTTACAGCTCGAGCAGCGGCGCCTGGCCAAGCGCTAAAGCGGAAAATCCGCTTTACAGCCCGCACAGCGACGCCTGGTCAAGCGCTAAAGCGGAAAATCCGCTTTACAGCCCGCACAGCGGCGCCCGGCCAAGCGCTAAAGCGGAAAATCCGCTTTACAGCTCGCGCAGCGTCGCCTGGCCAAGCGCTAAAGCGGAAAATCCGCTTTACAGCCCGCGCAGCGTCGCCTGGCCAAGCGCTAAAGCGGAATATCCGCTTTACAGCTCGCGCAGCGGCGCCTGGCCAAGCGCTAAAGCGGAATATCCGCTTTACAGCTCGCGCAGCGGCGCCTGGCCAAGCGCTAAAGCGGAAAATCCGCTTTATAGCCCGCGCAGCGACGCCCGGCCTAGCGCTAAAGCGGATAATCCGCTTTACAGCCCGCGCAGCGACGCCCGGTCTGGCGCTAAAGCGCAATAACAAAAAAAGCTACATCCCGAGGGATTAGCTGCTCAGCTTCCATATAAATTTGTTTATGTCCACTCGAATGACACACGAGGCGGTCTCAGCCGATCAGCTGCTTCAGTTCTTTATATAATTCATCGGCAGTCATTGCGCACAGAACCTTTTTCTTCTTACCGACCATGACGAAGCATTGCTTGGAACACATCTTGCAATTGCCCAAGCAATCTTTCTTCTTCTGTTTAATCTCAGGAAATTCGTTCTTAATCGATTTGTAAATGTCCTGAGAGCCGTGTTTGAAGTTGCGGCAGCAATACTTGATCTTGGGCATCCGAACCTGACCTCTTTTCGAAGTGGTTTTTGCGCTGTCACCTTGATGATAATAGTTCTCATTATCAGTGTCAAGGGTTCTCTTGACAATAATTATTTTAGACGCCTTTATCTTATGTCGATGACGTAATAAAAATACCCCTCCGAAAACTCGGAAAGGGTATTTGTCGACTACAATGTCGGCGGAGTGAAGGTGCGCTGAGCGAACTCAGCGTCCATCATGAAGAATGCGTTGCTATCGCTTTCGATTCGCTTCAGCTTGTTGATGATCGTATCGAACATGGCTTCCTCTTCCACCTGCTCGTCGATGAACCATTTCAGGAACTGAATCGTAGCATGCTCACGGTCATTCATCGCTAAGTCGGATAGATGATAAATCCGTTTGGTCACAATCTCCTCGTGCTGGAAAGCATGCTTGAATGCATCCAGAATCGACTCGTAGGTGTTCTGCGGAGTATCCATGCCAACCAGATTGACTCTTTTCCCGCGGTCGTTCAAATATTTGTAAATTTTCATGGCGTGGAAACGTTCTTCCTCAGCTTGCACGATAAAGAAATTGGCAAAGCCATCTAGACTCTCTCCAGAACAATAACCGGCAATGGCCAGATACACATGAGCGGAGTAGAATTCGAAGTTCATTTGATCGTTAAGAGCATCACTTAAAGATTGATTCATCATAGGCCGCACCATCCCATCTTCATTATTAACACATTCTCTGTTTTACACCTGCTATCAGTATAACATTGTACCCCAGAGTGAGTCGAATAATTGCTTTAGCTCATTAAATAATGGATGGTGGATCTATTTACCCTTTAACAGCCCCCGCTGTCATGCCCTTCATAATCTGCTCTTGGAACATCAGGAACACGACAATGGTAGGGATAACTGCAATGGTCATAGCGGCCATCGTCAGCTTATAGTCCGTAGAATACCCTGTTGCGAACACCGACAAACTTAGCGGGACTGTCTTCAGAGCTGGCTTGCTAATAAAAATGAGCGAGAAGGCAAAATCATTCCAGAATCGCAGGAACCCAAGAATCGCGACTGTGGAAAGCGCGGGTAAGCTTAGCGGAAGCATCATACGGAAGAAGATTCCCCAGTATCCGGTGCCGTCGATCAGAGCCGCTTCTTCGATTTCCTTAGGAATGGCTGTTAAATATGCTGCGGTAACGAAGATAGCAAGAGGGAGCTCGAATGCCGTATATGGGAGAACGAGTGCCCAATAAGTATCCAGCAGCCCAATCTTTTTCATCATAATGAATAAAGGGACGAGCGTACTGTGAATGGGGATCAACATTCCGAGTAGGAATAATCCCATGAAAAAAGCTTTAAGACGGAAGGTAAAGCGGGCTAGCACATAGGCGGCCAAGGCACCAAGTGTAAGCGTAAAGATTAAGGAAAGTACCGTTACGATCGTCGAGTTGATGAGTGAAGTACCCATTGCGGAGACATCCCAGGCTCGAACAAGATTGTCCCATTGCCACACTTTGGGCAGGTAGAAGGGACGGGAGTCGAACTCTTCGTTCGTCTTGAACGCACTGGTGAATAACCAGAACAACGGATACAGCGTAACGATAGCGTAAAGCGCAAGAACAATATTGATAATGCTTTGTTTCCAAGTTAGCTTCGGATTAGGGCTTCCCAGAGATGCAGCGCGTCTGTTCTTAGATAACGTTTGTCCCATGTGTAGATTCTCCTTCCTCTAACGATAATCCCGTTTCATTAAATATTGGCTGCCTGCGATCAGAAGTAAGCTTAGGATAATGATTGCGGTGGAGATAGCGCTGCCGAACCCGAACCGGTATACATTGAACGTACTGTTGTACATATAGGAAGCGAGGAGCTCCGTCGTATGAGCAGGTCCTCCCCCAGTCATTACGTAGATCAGGTCGAATGCCTTCAAGCTGCCTGATATACAGAGAACGATAACGACTTTGATCGTATCCCAGATCATAGGCAAGGTGATGGTGAACAGCTTGCGTGCGGGCCCGACTCCATCAATCTGAGCAGCATCATTAATCTCAGGAGAGATGTTCTGAAGGGCTGCTATAAATATAATCATGTAAGGTCCGATATAGTTCCATATAATCGGCACCATGAGCGCGTACATGGATACACTCGGCTCCGATAACCAGGCTTTCTTCAACATATCCAGCCCTGCAGCATCGAGAATGAAGTTCAGTATCCCGATTTGGGGGTGATAAATATATCCCCAGATGATCCCGACTACCACGGAGGAGAGCACCATCGGCATAAAGACGGAGGCGCGGATTGCTCGTTGGAACAAGGTACTGCGTGTTAACAAGAGCGCCAGAATCATTGCGATTGGCACTTGACCGAATACCGAGGCGGCAACGACCAGCATATTGTTTTTAAAAGAAAGCCAGAAGATAGGATCTTGAATGACTTCCTTATAGTTGTCTAATCCGATAAACTTAGCGGTGCCAATGCCTTTCCAATCGAAGAAACCGTAATAAGCGGACCAGAAGATCGGCACAATCACGAAAAACAAATACAACAAAAGGGCCGGGAGAAGACCGATTACAATAAACCCTCTAATTCGCGCCGAAGTTGTCATGGGGACCCTCCTAAAACTTTTCGTAGAAAAGTAATTCGAAAGCATAAGCTTAAAACTTGAGCTTCTCGAAAAATGAGATTATAAAAAGCCGATTCCAGCCCGAGTAGATGACTGGAATCGGATGGTTATGCTTCATTATTTGCCAAGTGCCTTGGCGTTAGCATCCTGAATTTTCTTGGCAATGTCTTCCGGTTTGCCGCCCATCAGCAGCTCCTGCAAGCCATTGTTGACCACATCGGCAACGGCTGAGCTAAGCTTGCCGTCATATACCGGTGTTGTTTTTACAGTACCGAGCAATTTATAGACCTCTGCGAAGATGGATGTTACTTTGGTAGGATCGAGCTCTACTTTATAGCTTACCAATTGGTTTCCTTCAAGTGTCTTCTTCTGAGTTTCGGGACTTGCAAGTGCGTAGATCAGCTTATGAGCAGCTTCTTTGCGAGCACCTTCAACCTTCTTGCTGAGACCAAGTCCAGTTCCGACTACGCCGGACAAAGAGTTCGGATCGCCTTTACCATTAGGCACGGAAGGAAGTACCGTTACACGCATACCGTCTAATGCTTCTTTGCTTGCATTGGCTGCAAGGTTCGTAAGTGCCCAGCCTCCGTCGATCATCATAGCTGCTTTTCCTTGGGCGAACATTTGCTCCATCTGGGTGTTATCGATGCTGTTGAATCCGTCCTGGAACGCGCCCGCCTTACTAAGCTGTTGCAAATAAGTCAGAGCTTGCACGAATTCGGGATCGGTGAATTTCGCGCCTTCGCCTGCAGCTGCTTTGAGGAACCAGTCTGTACCTGTTACACGGTCACCCAAGGAGCTAAGAATACTGGATTGTGCTACCCATGCCGCTTTATTGCCAAGTGCAATGGGAGTAATTTTTTCTTTCTTGAACGTTTCAACCAAAGTCATAAGCTCTGCCCAAGTTTTGGGCGGCTGGACGTTGTATTTGTCGAACAAGGTTTTGTTGTAGAAAAGCAAGGATGTTGGGGAAAGCGCCATTGGAGCACTGTATACTTTACCGTCGATCGTAAATTCGCTGAATGAGTTCGGCATGAATCCGTTCTTCCACTCCGGCTTGCTGTCGAGCAGGTCATTGATGGGCTGCAGAAGATCGCCGCCAACGAATTCTTTGGTCATAACCCCCGGCCACATTACGAATAGATCAGGCATCTCGTTCGCTGCGGCTACCGTTTTCAAGCGCGCTTTGTAGCCGTCCGGAGGAATCGCTTGAATGTCTAACTCTATGTTCGGATTGTCTTTCTTGAATGTATCGAGTGTCTCTCTCATAATCTTCGCGCGCATATCATCGCCTGTATAGTTATGCCAGAGAGACAGCTTTACTTTGTCACCAGGCTTGGCTGCGCTTCCGCCTTGTGAAGGATCGGTAGATTCTTTCGTTGCACACCCGATGATGGTTAACAGAAGCACCATCACTAATGCAATCGTCAATGTCTTTTTCATAAGGCTCTTGACCTCCTAATGTCTGATGTTTACCTCTTAAGTATAGGGGACAGCTCCCGGATGAGTAACGGGAGAGACTTCGGAGCAAGGGGGGTCATTCTTCAGTATTTCGGATGGACGCACGATATTCAGAAGGAGTTTGCCCCGTATGTTTCTTGAATTGCTGGGTGAAATACTTGATGTCCTCATACCCGACACGTCTAGCCACATCACCGACTTTGCTCTCTGTGCTGGCCAGTATTTCCACAGCTTTACGCATCCGCTCCTGAGTGACGAACTCGAGATAGGTACAGCCCGTTTCACGTTTGAACACCTCGCTGAAATGGTTGGGATTCAAGTGCACGAACTTGGCCACCTGCAGTAAAGACAAATTTTGATCGAGATTGTCTTTGATGTAGGCGATCGCCTTATGGATATAGGAGAAACGGCTCTGGCTGATCGTATGATGGTAAGCGGACATGACAGCAGACAGCAGCTTGAATACTTCATCCTCCGGACGGCCTTCAAGCTCAAAGCTCCTTTCAACGGGCGCCGTTATCCCAAGGGCAGGATTATTTTGTGCGGATGCGTGGCGTTCGATCCAACGATACCCGGAGATGACGATGGAATGAAGGAACCCTTGCAGAGTCGCAGGAATAGCTGCTGGATCTTCGATTTGGGCTCGCACGGTCTGGTTCACCCAGTGCCTGAGATCGGTAGCATTATTGCTCATTAGTATCGCGGCTAATTCGGATTCTTCTTTCTCGGTGCACACCGTGCGTCCGCCGCTGCGTTCTTTAATATCGTTAATGGTGAATAAACCTTCCGATTCGATAAGACCTTTGTACGAATACACGGCTTGCGCTTCTTGATAAGACAATTGTAAGTTTTCATAGCGGGTGACCATGCGTCCAAGTGCTGCGTACACGGTGCATTTGAGCGTTCTCTCTACACGTTTTAGCGTTTGAAGCAGTCCATTGCGGTCGGTTAATCCCTCTTCATGACGCATCACGAGAAGTACACGATCTTTGCTGAGCACGGAAATACTAGGCAATAACTCGGTCAATATATTCTCAGCCGCGCCCTGCAGCAATTCCACGAAAGGCTTCTCGCCCCAGCCGGCAGCCGACAGTAGCATTACTTGCATAGGAACCAGCTCAGCGTCCCCTTTGTCGACATCATGCTTGCGGAACCATTGCCGGATTTGTTCCAGCGCATGTGGATCTTCACCCAGGCCGGTCGTTAACAGCCGCTCCAACAGTTGTTTGCGCAATGCAGCTTGCTTGAGGTTGTCTTGAGCCGACAGCTCCCATTTCTCCATTATGTTCTGCTTTGCTTTCATGGCGGCCTTAATAATTTCTTCCGGACGGCTGGTCTTAAGCAGATAGTCCGTTACCCCTTCGCGAAGCGCCTGCTGCGCATAAGCGAAGTCATCGTAACCAGTAAGAATGAGGATCTCCGTTTCGGGGAACATCTCATTCACTTCTCTAGCCAGTTCTATACCGGTTTTACCGGACATGCGGATATCTGTTAGCACAATATGAGGCCGTTCCGTCGGTATACGCTCAAGTGCTTCCTCAGCGGAGGAAGCAGGAGGGAGCAGCTCTAACCCAAGCTCCTTCCAGTCAATGACGGTACATAGCCCGTTGCGAATAATCACTTCGTCGTCTACGATCATTATCTTCATATTGGTTTCTCCCCAACCTCTAGCGGAATGTTGAATGATATGCGGGTGCCAACACCGGCTTCGCTGTCAATCGATAAGCCCGATTCTGGTCCATAGTGGAGTTGGAGCCGTTGATGAACGTTCAACAGCCCATAGCTGCTGGTGCCCGCCGGTTTGGCGTAATCGCTGCTCATGCTTTTCACTTGCTGCTGTTGCGAGTCTGCATAGGCGGCAGAAGCGGAAGTTAACAATCGGCGTATTTCCGTAAGCTTTCCTTCTTCAATACCAACTCCTGTATCTTCTACGACGAATCTCATCGAGTTCTCGAATTGTTCTCCGTGGACGTAGACGTTGCCCTTTTCCTTTTTTCGCTGAATGCCGTGAATCAGGCTGTTCTCAATTAGCGGTTGAAGCAGCAGCTTCAGCATGGGCGTCTGCAGCATGGCCGGATCGATGAAGAACTCGATCTCGAACTGATCAGGGAAACGGATGGACTGGATATGCACATAGTTCTGCACGTGGGCAATTTCCTGCTGCACGGAGCAATATTCCTCGCCTTTGTTCAAGCTGAAGCGCAAAAAATCACTGAGCGCCCCGACCATCTCCGCAATCTGCTTATCCTTGTTCATGAGAGCCATCCAATGGATAGAAGACAACGTATTGTATAGAAAATGCGGGTTAATCTGCGCCTGCAGGGCTTGAATGTCGGCTTCCTTTTTCTTAGCCTCATTCAGCTGAACTTGATTCTTGAGTCTCCCAATTCGATCACTGAGCTTATTGTAGCTATGAACGAGCAGCCCTACCTCGTCGGAGCTCCTTACCTCATAGGTCGGAATCTTGTCGTCCGGATTCAGGTCCTTCAAGTATTGCGTGAGCTTCGTTAGCGGGCGGGTCACCCATTGCAGAAAATACAGCATTAGTCCGATCGCCAACACCAGTGCAATTCCTGTTGCAAAAGCCGTTACGGTTAGAACATACGTATTCTGTGCGGTATATACCCGGGTAGGAATGAAACCGACGAGCTTCCAATCGAGGCCAGGGATCGTATTGTAAAGAATAGTCTCCTGATCATTCCCGCGACCGTAACTCAAGATGCCGTTATCTCCGTCCATAGCTCCAATCTGAGGATAATACTCCCGCAGCGAATGACTTATCCAATTCGGATTGCCGCTGCTCGATATGATCTGGTTGTTTTTGTCGAGAAGAAGCACATGACCGCTTGGTTCCCATCCCGCTTCTTTAATAAAATGTTCCATTTCTGTCTGATCCAAACTAATCGAGAGTCTGCCATTCTCTTGGAACGTATAGAAATTACGCACGGGTCGAACAAGCGATATCACACGCTTCACTCCTTCAGTCGTCTTATTCTCGTAGAGGGAAGACCACCATCTTGGCTTGCTGCGGTACACGTCCTCATTTTGTTCGAGAAGGGGGAGCAGACCGGATTCCAGAATAGTGGAGTTCGATAGCCCCGGGTTGCCGTTCTTGGGGGTGATCGTGATGTTGGAAATGTATTTTTTAGAAAAGGCCAGGTTCGTCAAAGTACCGATAATTAAGGAATATCGCGCGACATCCTCCACGTCATTGCTGAGATAGAGCTGAATATCTTTCTCCCCGATGAGGAAAATCGACATATTCTCGACATCCTGAATAACGAATGCAAGCTTGTCCTTAATCTGCTTCAGCGTGTTCATCCCTGCTTGCTTCGCTTTCTCCTCGGTGACTGATGTTGCGATCTGATAGGAAATCACTCCTGTTCCCAAAAGCGGCAGAAGCAGCACGAACAGCAGAAACAAGGTTAATTTGCGCTTTAAGGATTTGCCTAGCCAGCGTCTCATGTTGAAAACTCCTTAATAGGCGAATAAATAGCCATGCATATTTTGAACATATAGTAACATAGGTATTTCAGTAATCAAACTTTTTTTCTGGCTAACAAACTTTTAGTTTGAAAGTCAATTCGTATGTGTTAGACTTTTTGTCATGTAGTACTTTTGGCAGAGAGGTGGGCAGCTATGGAGTCAGTAAAAGATGAATCGGAATTTCTGCGTGACTTGGTCAAAGGGCTTGCCGCTCAGTTCGGCTCCAACTGCGAGGTTGTGCTTCACGATCTGAATCGACCTTACGAAAGCACGATTGTGGCGATTGAGAATGGGCATATTACGGGCCGCAAGGTCGGTGATCCAGGGACGAACCTCGGTCTGGAGCTATTGCGCGGGACACAGGTGAATGGCAATAAATTCAATTATGTGACCCAAACCAAGGAAGGCCGAATGCTTCGCTCAAGCTCGTTTTATATGAAGAACAGCAAGGGTGAACCGATTGGTTCGTTATGTATCAACTACGATATTACGGAGCTGTTAATGGCTGAGAAGACTCTGCAGTCTCTCATCCGAGATGGACAAACCGCCGAAGTCAAAGAATCGTTCGTCAGCAACGTTAGCGATCTGCTGGATGCTTTGATTCAGGAGGCGCAGGAGCATGTAGGGAAACCGGTTGCCGTCATGCAGAAGGAAGACAAGATGCGTATGATTCAACTGCTCGATCGGAAGGGCGCCTTGTTGGTGAAAAAAGGCGGAGAGAAAATATGCCAGTACCTGAACATCTCCAAATATACGTTGTACAGCTATCTGGAAGAGATTAAATCCTCGGAAGAAAGGAGTCGTGCGGAATAATGAGCCTATCGGATAAAAACGAGCATAACCAGGTTGAGCAGCAGAACCAATTAGTACAAACCGTCGAGACTCCTTGTATAATGATTGATTCGAGCAAAATGGAGCGTAATATTGAGCGAATGGCTAGTGTCGCTCGCGATCATCAGGTGAAGCTGCGCCCCCACACGAAGACTCATAAAATGCCTCGTATTGCACATTTGCAATTGCAGGCAGGGTCATCCGGTATTACGGTGGCGAAAGTTTCGGAAGCTGAAGTGATGACTGAGCATGGCATCTCCAATATTTTTATTGCTTATCCCTTAATTAGTGTTAGCAAGATTGAGAGAGCTATCCGTCTGAGTGAACGGATCGAACTAATCTTAGGTGTGGACAGCTTCGAGGGCGCAACCCGACTGAATGATACGGCAGCTAAACATAATCATGTGCTGCAGGTCAGGCTGGAGATCGACACAGGGCTGCGCAGAACCGGTGTCGTGTATGAGAATGCGCTCGAGTTAGCTCGTCGCATTAAGGCGTTGCAGCATCTGCGGCTGACCGGGATTTACACGTTCAGAGGTGCGATGCTGCAAGGCAAATCGACGCTTGATCTGGAAGCGGCTGGCTTGGAAGAAGGGAAGCTGATGGTGGATCTGGCTGAGCGGCTTCGCGCCGACGGCATCGCCATCGAGGACGTGAGCGTCGGCTCGACGCCTACATCCGCTTATGCTGCCGCGGTGAAGGGTGTAACCGAGATTCGGCCAGGCACATATGTGTTCCACGACTGGATGCAGACTAAGTTAGGCGTGTGTAAGCTCGACGAGTGCGCCGGTTCGGTCGTGGTTACAGTCGTTAGCCGACCAACGCCTGATCTGGCGATTATCGATGGCGGCAGCAAAACCTTCGCCACTGATGTGCAGCCGAATATAGCTCCGCTTCAGCTAGTCGGCTTCGGCCATGTTGTCGGGCTCGAGGATGCCGTGTTCGAGCGGATGTCTGAGGAGCACGGCATGCTGAAGCTCGGTCCTGCGGCGCAGGCGGCAGATTTGAAGGTGGGGGATCGCTTGTCGATCATCCCGAATCACATCTGCAGCACCATTAATCTGCACAACTCTGTTGTGCTGCAGGCGCCAGATGGCTCGCTTGAGCGCACAATTGTGCTCGGACGAGGAAAGCTGGAGTAGCAGGCTGGTCGAAGTCAGCTGTAGCGCGGAAAACCCGCCTTACAGGCGGGAGCGTGACGCAAAGGTTGGCTGTAGCGCGGAAAACCCGATCTTAGAGGCGGGAGCGGGAAGCGAAGGTTGGCTGTAGCGCGGAAAACCCGCCTTAGAGGCGGGAGCGTGACGCGAACATTGGCTGTAGCGCGGAAAACCCGCCTTACAGGCGAGAGCGTGACGCGAAGGTCAGCTGTAGCGCGGAAAACCCGCCTTATAGGCGGGAGCGTGACGCGAAGGTTGGTTGTAACGCGGAAAACCTGCCTTATTTTTCAACTGTCATTATGTTAGGAGGCTTTGGATACGGTGCTGGATATGATCCTGAAGAATGGAAGAGTAGTGGATGGTACGGGAAATCCGTGGTTGTTCGGGGATGTCGGGATTAAAGATGGGCTTATTGCAGCAGTCGGCCGAATCGATGTGGAAGCTCATCATGTAATTGATGTACAGGGCCAAGTCATCTCGCCTGGCTTCATCGATGGACATTGTCACTCGGACTTGATGATTCTTGACCATCCGCTCAGCGAAATCAAGATGCAGCAAGGGGTTACGACCGAAGTCGTCGGTAACTGCGGACTTGCTCCAGCGCCTTATGTCCGAAGCAAGGGAGAACTGCTGCAAAGCTACGTTCAGCCCGTACTAGGGAAGACGCAGTGGGAATGGCCATGGGAATCCGTGGAACAATACATGGACACGGTTGCCCGGTCCAGTCCGTCTGAGAATCTCGCTACTTACGTTGCTCACGGGGCGCTTCGCATCTCTGTGATGGGCTTCGCCAATAGACCGGCCACGTCAGCCGAGCTGGAGCAGATGAAACAGCTGCTCGAGGAAGGGATGAAAGCCGGAGCTATAGGCTTGTCCATCGGGTTATTGTACGCGCCAGGCAGCTATACGTCCAGAGAAGAAATAGCTGAATTGTGCTCCGTTCTTCCGAAGTACAATGGCCTGTTCTCCACCCACATTCGAGGCGAAGGCAATAACTTGCTCCCTTCTGTTCGCGAAGTGATCTGGATCGCCGAGAAAGCAGGCGTATCGCTGCATGTTAGCCACTTGAAAGCGGCGGGAAAACGCAATTGGGGCCAAGTTCTGAACGCCTTGGAATTGATCGAGGATGGCAGAGCCCGCGGGATGGATATTACATGCGATGTATATCCGTATAACGCGGGGTCCACGACCTTGACGACGATCTTACCGCCGTGGGTGCTGGAAGGCGGGATCGAAGGAGCGCTGGAGGTGTTCAAGGATCCGCAGTTGCGCGCCAGAATACGCGAGGAGCTTGGACAAGAGCAGCAGGATTGGGATAATCTCGTTTGCTCGACGGGTTGGGACGCTGTGTATATATCGGCGGTGAACTCGGAAGCTAATCTGGGGTTGGAAGGCAAGCATCTCGCGGAGATCAGCGAAGCTCGTGGCCAGCATCCCGTTGATTGCATGTTAGATTTACTGCTGGAGGAGGAAGGGCGAATCTCTATCATCTTCTTTCATATGTCTGATGAGGACGTGAAGCAGGTCATCGGGTATGAGAAGTCGCTGATCGCCTCAGATAGTCTCACTTGTGAGACTGGAAAGCCGCATCCGCGGTTGTATGGCACGTTCCCTCGCGTATTCGCCAAGTATGTGCGTGAGCAGAAGGTATTGTCGCTTGAGCAAGCCGTTCGCAAGCTGACGTCTTTTCCAGTGCAGAGATTCAAGTTAGGGAAGCGCGGACTCCTGGTTCCTGGTTATATAGCCGATGTGACCGTATTCAATCCGAATACGATCCAGGATCTTGCCTCCTTCGAGGAGCCCCGTCAATATCCCGAAGGGATCTCCCATGTGATCGTGAATGGGAAGCTTACACTCCATGACAAGCAGCATACCCATGCAAGAGAAGGAATCCTTATTCGCGCCCAGCATTGCTGTCATCATCATTAATGTAATCATTCATTCCATGGAGGTGCTATAAATGGCACAGATAGAAAAAAGACTTGAAGAGTTGGGGATCATTCTACCCCCGTCCCCGGAACCGAGGTTCACTTATGTTCCATGTACACGAACGGGTAATCTGATCTACTTGTCCGGTCAAGACTGCCGGGATAACAATGGCAAGCTAATTTATGAAGGCAAGATCGGAAGTGACTTGACAATCGAACAAGGTCAAGAAGCCGCTCGTCAGACGATTCTGAACTGTATAGCGGTTATGAAAGGATATTTGGGCGACCTTGACCGCGTTGTCAGCATCGTCAAGCTGCTTGGTTTCGTCAACAGCGCACCTGGCTTCGCCAACCATCCTCTAGTTATCAACGGAGCGTCCAACCTGCTCGTCGATATATTCGGTGAGGCAGGCAAGCATGCACGCTCCGCGATTGGGACGAGTGATCTGCCTTTCCATACGCCGGTTGAGATTGAGGTTATCGCAGAAATTCGCGATTAAGACTAAATACAACAAGAACCGTCCTGTTGAGGACGGTTCTTTTGTTGTTATATTAGTTATAAATTATAAATTTGATCGGTTGTAAAACGAGAGAGGGCAGAAAGATGGAGTGGAAAAGCGTCAGCGTCCGCCTTTGTATCTTGAATACTCACCATAAAAAATATAATCAAAGAATTCAAGTACAACAGCGGTTGGAGCCCATCTTTTTGCCCTCTCGCTCGTTTTTTTCTGCAAAGATCGCCCTTACACTCTATTAAAAGTAAACGACATAAATAATCACAGCCAACACAATGCGGTAAATAGCGAACGGAATCAGCTTAATCCGATTAATAAGCTTCAGGAAGAAGCGAATGGACACTAACGCAAATACAAAAGCACTAATAAATCCAACAATAAAGAACGGCAGTGCGTCCATCGTGAAGTACTCCCAGTTCTTCACCAAGGAGATGAGGCTCGCCCCGCACATAATCGGAACCGCCATTATGAAGGTGAAATCCGCGGCCGCACGGTGACTGAGACCTAGCAGGACACCGCCGGATATGGTGGAGCCTGAACGAGAGAAGCCGGGCCATAGCGAGAAGCATTGGATTAATCCGATCGACAACGCTTGTACATAAGTAATTTGGTCCACGGTCTGAACTTTGGGTTGTTTGGACCGGAGCAGATCTGCAAGGATCATAAGGATAGCTCCAAGCACTAACCCGATTAACACGGTCTTCGTTGAGAATAAGTGCTCGTCGATGTAGTCCTCTGTGAATACGCCCAGCAGTCCTGCCGGGATTAACCCTACGATAACATGAGTCAGCTTCAGACGACCCTGTGTGCTGGCATTTGCAGTAGCTTCCTGACCACGACGCCTTAGACCGAGCAGATCCATGAATCGTTTCCAGAATATAATTACAACCGCCAGAATGGATCCGAGCTGAATCACGACTTTGAACGTATTGGCTACATACTTGGTCAAAAACTGCTCCGACTGGAGCCACATGTCATCCACAATAACCATATGACCGGTTGAAGATACGGGAGCAAATTCGGTTATACCTTCAACGAGTCCTAATAAGAGTGCTTTTAATAGTTCTAACATCGGTCTTTCCCTCCATCAAATCATCAAATCAAAGCTTTCTTCAAATTCCCCAGGTACCGATGACGAATGAAGAAGAAGTAAACCGTCTGTGCGATCAGGAAGCTGATCAGAACAACCCCTAGCGGCGCTGCAATAGGGATGTAGAACAAGCTCTGCAGGGCAACAAACGCGAACACACTATGCACAATCGCTACCCCGATCGGGACGAAGAATAGCAGGGAGACCTGACGTGTTACGATTGTGTTTAACTCCTGCTCGGTCAGTCCAACCCTGGCAATCGTCTTGTACATCCGCTGATCGTATTCCAGGTCGGCATAGAGGCGGAAGTAAAGGAAGCTTCCTGCTGCAATAAAGAATACCGTACCCACTAACAGAGCAGTGAACAACATGATACTGAATAACTGCTTTTGCAGCCCGTACAAGGTTCCGCTAACCGCCATAGCATAGGAGGAGCCTTCCTTCTCATAACGCGAGACACCATCCTTAATTAACGGCTCCGCGATACCGGACGTATCCTCGAAGTTCTCTACGTAGAAACCGGTATAACGATCGGTCCGTGCCGGGGCGCTAACCTGATTGAACACCGAGTCACTCACGACAAGCCCGCCGAAGATGCCATCGAACTCAGCTATCAAATAATCCGGCATCGCTACATGCTCGGTCATCCCAATCTCTTCCACCTGCAGTCCGTTCTCCTGTAAGGTGTAGCTGGCGAGCTCTCTTGCCGAAACCAGATTAATATCCCTAAGCTGCGCGAGCATGATTAACGCCTCGCTGCCCTTCAAAGGCTGTTCATGGAACGGGAACCCCGCCATCTCAATAGCCTGTTTATAGGAAGAGAACGACATGATCGGCAATTGCTGACGCATTAATTCTTTCTTCTGTGAAGTGGAAGCAACGGGTGCATATTTGATCGGGATCGTGATCATCCGATAAGCAATCCCTTTGGCTTCTAACTCTGCCTTGGTCGCATCCAGATGCTCGGTCTCTACCTGACTGCCGTGTTTGGCCATATAGCCGATCGCTGCCGGATAATCGGCCATCATATGCCTGGATAAGGAATTCATAGAGGCGAATGAGCCAACCGCACAGAAAGCTACGGTCGAAATGATCGTAACCATGAAGAACATACGGGCATTGTCTTTGATCCGATAAGCCAGACTGGAGAAGGTTAGCAGATTCGTTCTTTTCCAGAATAACAGTCGATTGCGCTGCAAGAGTCGGATGATGAAGATGCTGAGCTGGGTGTAAAAGAAATAAGTCCCGACAATCGTCATCCCGATAACCGGTAGCATCCGGAGCAGAACGGTAGACTCGGAAGACGTTACAGCCAAGTAGTAGCTGGCGATTAATAGAATGGCTGCGAATAGCGACAGGAAGATCGAAGCCTTCGGTTCGGTTTTGGGCTTCAGCCCAGATTGGAACAGCTCAATTAACCGGTTCGTGCGCACTAAGAATGATGTACAGATTGAGATCAGCAGGAATAAAAGGACAAACGCGCCAATCGTCAGAAATAACGCCTTCATAGACAGATAGAACGGCAACGATTCAATACCTAGAAAGTTAGCCCCAATCATCAGGAACAGCTTGCCCGTTAACAGTCCGGCTCCAATCCCTGCAACAATGGAGCCTAATCCGATAATCATATTCTCGAGAAAAACCATCCCGTTCAACTGACCTCTTGTCATCCCGTGCATGATCAGAATGCCGAATTCCCGCTTTCGCGTCTTCAGGAACGAACTGACTGAGTACAGAACGAAGAAGAACGAGAAGATGTACATAATGATTTCGGCGGACAACAACGCTTGCAGAGCAACGGCAAATATAATTCCTTTTTGTAAATGCGGGTTGAAAATAAAGAGTGCCACAACGAAGAATATCATAACAGAGAATGCGCTGCTCAGGAAGTAGGCGGCATAGGTTCGCTTATTGCGAACGACATTCCTATAAGCGAATTGTCGAAAGGTCATGATGATCACCTCCGAGCAACGACAACATATCGAGAATTTTCTGGAAAAAAGCTTGTCGGCTGTTCCCCTTGTAAATCTCGTTGTAGAACTTGCCGTCCTTGATAAAAATAACCCGATTGCAGTAACTGGCCGCTACAGCATCATGCGTAACCATGAAGACGGTCACGCCATCCTGCCCATTGATCGTCTCGAACATGCCCATCACATCTTTGGCTGCCTTGGAATCCAGATTCCCTGTCGGTTCATCGGCCAATATGAGCGAGGGCTGATGGATAATGGCTCTGGCAATGGCTGTACGCTGCATCTGGCCTCCGGATATTTCATACGTCCGATTACGCAGAATGTGTTCAATGCCAAGCTTCCTTGTCACTTCGACTGCTCTGCGCTCCATCTCCTTAACCGGTGTCCCGCTAAGCGTTAATGGCAGTACGATATTCTCTTCCACCGTTAATGTCTCTAGCAAATTATAATGCTGGAATACAAAGCCTAGCTCATGGCGGCGAAATAATGCTTTGTCTTTTTTGTTCAGCACATGAGGATTCTTTCCGTTAATCGTGATTTGTCCGGAGGTGGGCTCGTCTATGGTGGCGATCACATTAAGCAAGGTTGTTTTACCGCTGCCTGAAGGACCCATAACGCCTACGAACTCGCCTTTTTCGACTGAGAATTGAACATTGTCCAATGCTTTATAAGATACTTTGCCTGCATACACCTTGGATAATTGATTGACCTGCAAAATAGACATAAATAACGACTCCTTGTTGTTCTGGATGTCTACATTATAGGAAGGATCGCAGCCTGCTTGCTATCGATCAAGCTTACTCCGGCTTACAGTTTTGTAAGAGAGCTAGAACGCCAACCGAACGACTGTGCCTTGGCCTACCGTTGATTCCAGTTCCACCTGAGTCCCTAGCTTCTCACAAATATGTTTGACCAGATACAGTCCCATCCCAGTAGATTCCTGAAAGCTGCGGCCATTTTCTCCCGTAAAATAAGGCTCGAACACTCGCGGCAAGTCGCTCTTCGGAATGCCCACCCCTTCATCCTGAATCTCTAGGATCTGACGAGGACCTCTGCTGTATCCTCGAAAATAGATCTTCCTACCCTCATCCACCGTATAACGGACCGCATTTGTAATAAGCTGGGTGAGGACAAAAGAAAGCCATTTCTCATCGGAAACAATGTTGATTCGACCCTCTATCTGGACTGCCGGGAAGACGCCGCTGCGAATGAAGAGCCGCTTTTGACTGGAGATTACGGAGCGAACAATGGTTTCCATATCTAATGTTTCTATATAGAGGTCATGCTCGAATTCGTCCAGGCGAGCCGAGTACAGCACCATCTCGAGCCCCTTCTTCAATCGGTCCAGCTCGTCTCCTATCGCGATGTAAGTAGGCTCATCCTTATCTTGAACCATTAGGTGAATAACCGATAAGGGCAGTTTCATCTGGTGAACCCATTGGTTAATAAATTGGATATGGTCTCCGATTCGACGCTGATAATGAAGCAGATCGGATTGATAGAGACGATACTGGCTCTGCATCAGTTGGTGAAGGCTTTCGGATAACGGTGAAGGGTGGGAGTCGTTAGTGAATTCATCGAGGGAGGCAACAGGGCTCTCCAGACGATGGTAGAACGCTCGATTCTTCGTGTAGCGATGCACAAGATACCCAACGAGCAGACAGGTGCTGAGTAAGGCGGCATACAAAGTAATAGTAATGTGATGAGGACCGTCGAGCCAGTAGATCAAGGTAATGATAGCCAATTGAATGATGTAGATGACAATCAGCGGAGTTTGTTCGCGAAAGAAGAGTCTCATTTCACTTCTCCCTCTCCCAATTGGGGTATAACCGGTAGCCTTGCCCGCGAATCGTCAAGATGGCCTCGTGAACATCGAGCTCCTGTAATTTCTTGCGGACCCGATTCACATATACATTCAAGGTATTGTCATCCACAAAGGCCTGATCGTCCCAGATTTTCTCCAGCAAGCGATCTCGGCTAACGAGCTGTTCCGACTTGCGCATCAATTCATCGAGAATCTTGGCCTCGGTATGGCTTAGCTCTATCTTGTCCTCGTTCAGGGAGAGCGTAAGCCGCCCGACGTCGAGCGTCATTCCGCCAACAGTAACCGTCCGCTCCTGCTGTACGCTGGCATAAGTGCCATAAGCTCGCCGAAGCTGGCTGTTGATCTTGGCTAATACAATCTCGTAGTCGAACGGCTTGGTCATATAATCATCTGCGCCGTTCTCAAGCGCCATGACCTGATCCATCTTGCCGTCACGCGCCGAGATGAACAAGATCGGACAGGTGGACACACTGCGGATTTGTCGGCACCAATAATACCCATCGAACTTCGGCAAATTGACATCCAATAGAACGAGGTGAGGTGTGAAATGCTCGAATTCGGTCCGGACTGCTTCGAAATTCACAACTGACCGGGTCTCGTAGCCGAATTTATGTAAATGCTCTTCGAGCAAACTGACTATGCGTCTATCATCCTCAACAATGAATATTCGAAACATAGGTATGAGGTCTCCTTAACTATCGAATCAATTAACCAACTTTATTTTATCATGACTGTCCATCACGCTATAATAGAACTATAGCGGAATCACGAGGATATACCAAATCGGAGGGAACATCTAATGAACACAGAACGCGATCAGTATATTAAGGTACAAGCGGATACAATGAGAGAGTTGGTTACTGAGCTTGCGCAGAAGGCGGGTATGCCGGAGGATAAAGCGCGCTTTCTGGCTGAGCTGCTAGTAACTAATGATCTGCGCGGCGTGTTCAGCCATGGCTCCAAGCAAATAGCCGATTATGCTCGCTTCATCCGAGACGGACTTATTAATGCCGATCCGCAGATTTCGGTTACGAACGACGCTCCTTCCACGGTAGTTGTAGATGGTGACGGCGGACTCGGTTATTATGCTGCCTATCGAGGCGTACAGGAGGCTGTCAGCCGCTGCCGGGAACAAGGCATTGCCGCTGTTGTCACGCGGAATCACGGACATATCGGCGCTGCGGGGATTTACTCCAGAATGCTCTCCGAGCATGATCTGGTTGGCTATGTAACATCAGGACATCAGCTGGACTTGAAGTCTGAAGATTCCATCATGATAGCTGCCGGCGGTTCGCCGATGTCATTCGCGGTGCCTTCCGGTCAAGAGGTGCCCATGGTGCTGGATTTTGGAGCGATGCATGATCTGTACGCGGGTTCACCGCATGTCAGCGAGTTATTCAAGCTTGCTCCAGGACTTGTGTTCCGGAGCATGGGACTAGGGTTCATGTGTCAAGCCTTAGGGGGGTTCCTGGCGGGTGTTCCGCTGCATGAGGAGAGAGCAGTTGGGCGCCGTTATGAAGGAGCGGATCAAGGTTCTTTAATTATAGCGCTGGATATTAACCGTTTCCTCCCCCTTGATCAGTTCAAATCGGAAATGGACGCTTACATGCGAACCACCCGCTCGATGAAGCCTATGCCTGGGTATGAGGAAGCGACGTTGCCAGGGGTTCTGGAGGTACGGCGTGAGCGGGAATACAGCTTGTCAGGAATTCCTGTAGATAAGGGGCACCGACAGCAACTAGCCGAGGTGGCAGCTGAATTTGATGTGAAACTACCGTTCTAGAGGAGCAGCTCATTATGCCTAAGAATATCCCTTTATTATTCGGCCCATACGGGAGTGCTAACCTGCCCGTTAATGTTCGTGATTATGGAGTCAATGCGGTGTGGTTTCATGGATTTAATGAGCAGGCTTTCGCGGATTGTGAGCAGCGAGGCCTGGAGGCTTGCGTGGAATTCAAAACCTTCCGCGCAGACTTCCATACACACCCGGAGTTAATTCCGATCGGTATGGACGGCAAGCCTATTCGCTATGGCCGATTGGTACAAGGAATTTGTTTGTCGCGCCAAGACTATTTGGCTGAGATCCGGGAGCATTTGATAAGCGGATTACAGAAGTTCAGTCCGAGAGGCATTTGGTTGGATTATTTGACCTATGCGGGATGGTTCGAGACACCGGAGCCTGACCTGCAGGAAAGCTGCTTCTGTTCCGCTTGTGTGGAAGATTTCTGTCGCAGTGAAGCTGTGGATGCTGCAACACCAGAGGAGATTCTTAGCGCCTATGCAGAGCAATGGAAGGCTCACAAATGCCGGAAGATCGCAGGTTACGCCCGTCTTTATGCGGCATTGATCAAGGAGAAGCTTCCGGATTGTGTAGTCGGCGCCTACATGTGTCCATGGACGCCAGAGCAGTTCGACGGGGCTTTGACCCGGATATTCGCCCAGGATTATAAGCTGCTCGGTGACTCCATCGATGTATTCACCCCGCTTATCTATGATAAGAAGAGCGGGCGGGATGCTGATTGGGGAAGGGAGTGGCTGACTCGTTCACCTGAATTCGTTCCGCCAACCAGCAAGGTTCAGCTTATCCTGGACGCGATGGATTACCCGGATAGTCTTGTGGAGACCTCAGCATCGGCGGTTCCGTCATGGGGTATTCAGATGTTTGCTGGAGCGCCGTTATTCGAGAATCCAGATCAGGCTAATCTTTTCCGTCAATCCGTAGAAGCTATCCGCAGCACAATTGAAGCATAATCAGACGGTAGGAGGAAGGTGCTGGCATGATACGGTCCAAAGGGAAGCTATTCCTCTTAATCGTGTTACTTGTATCTCTTACAGGCTGCAATTTGATCAATCAGAATAAATGCGGCTGCGTGGATTCGGTAGATGAGCCTGTTAAGCAAGAGAGGCGCGTAGAGTAAGTTTTGATTCAAGTGAGCTCTTTCAATTAGAAGGAGCTTTTTCTTGAGAGTATAGAAAGTATAAGTTTTGGGGCGGAACCGAAGGTTCCCCCTTTTTAAACGGATAAGAAAGTATAGGTTCTTATTTATTACGAATGACCAAACTCGGAATTACAGGAACATGGTCGAGAGGGGTGCGTTTACTTCGTCTTCGGTGATAATTAAGTAAATGGGGGCTCGGATCGCAGTGGCTGAGTCCATTCAGCAGAACAGCCTGCCGTATGTGCCGACAGGCTGATCCGATCCACTTGTGATAGATCTAACTTACTTGCTTCCTTGATTTTCGGACAAGGCCTACGATAAGAACAACTATCCCTAAAGAGGCAGCTATTAGGATAGACCAAGTCGATGAAAATTGTTTTCCTTCAGGAGGAGCCCCATTTAAACCGCCCCCTCCCAATTGAAGCGAATTTTTGGTATCGATGCTCCCAGGTGGAAAGGCTTGTTTTGGATATATCTCAATAACCTGATTCAGAGGAACAGGTACGAATTTGGTAAGACCTGCAGCAGTAATATCTCGCAGTGGCAGGATGCTTTCTTCGCCAGACTTATGCTGGATTTGCAAGGCGAAGATGGGACTGAAGAGATCTAAAATTAACTTGTAGGGTTCGTTATCTTTTAGCAATTTACGGCCATCGGCTATGTCTTGTTCAAATGTCAGTAGGTTTTTAACCGAGATGATACTCCAACCCTCTTTCTCCACCCGCGCAGGGATCACGCCGACTGGCTTTTCCCCTAAATGAATTGGGTAAACATAGCCATCAAATAGTGGTTTTCCACCATTAAACAGATAATAGGGAATTCCGTCAGCAAGGGTAGCATTTCTGAAAGATTCGTTGGATGATAACCCATAATTTTCTTTTGCTTGATCCAATCCGGGTTGAGCTTTAATAAATTGTGCAGTAATAATGGACTTCACTTTCTCAGGGCTATCGTTTAAAGAGTCAGCAGTATCCGCCATAACTGAACTGGCTGCAAAAACAAGGAATAGTGAAACGAAGATAGGGATAAGCAGAAAAGATTTCGTTGTTTTCATGAAAGAACTCCTCCCTGAGCTTTGGATTTTTAGACGTAAATATTGTAAAGTGTACTGACCCATGACCATACTGCACTGTACGCAAAAGTACTGTAGCTCTTGTAATTGTATGAGCCATCCGCAGGGTCGATATAGTAGACATCTCTAGTAGAATTTGAGGTGTCTTCATAATATCCCCTAATTACCAAGGCATGACCATCATTGTTGGGATATCTTACCCCAGCGGCTTGTGGTTGACCATTGGCCAGTTGACTAGCTATCGTTGAGAAATTAACAGTTGCATCAGTGGCGTCTGAATTAATATTGTAATAGGAGAGGGCTGTTTCCATGTCATGTATGCTACCTGTTACGTTATTTGGCGCACCTTTGACGTTTGTTACAATAGCCGTTTGTGTGGCATTTGCCCCTAAATAATCGGCGATCATCTCCGAAACCGCTGCCCAACACCAGTTGGTCTGCTGTTGAGTACTGGATGAGATGCTGAGTAATCTGTAACTAACATATGCCGAAGCGGGTTGAATGAGTAGAGTTAGCATGATTAGCGACACAATAAATGTAGATATGCTTTTTCTAAATGGCATCTTAATAGCTCCTTTATTTAAATTAACAAACGTAAAATGGTAGTTTATTGCTGGCCAGCAATTGAACTTCCTTGGTACAAAATGAAATACCTATTAAAATTTACCATTATAGTAGAATTAAAGTCTATCGCGAAAAAGAATATCTTTTGTCGAATAAAATATAATTACCCAACTTTTGCAAATTAAAGAGGGAACCTTGCGATTCCTTCGCCATGTCGATCCCAACAACTAAGTGAGATGTAGTAATTCTTTCTATTCGATGATTTTCTACGTCAGATTGCTTAAACTTCATAGTAAGAGCGCCTCCGTGATGGTAGTGGGCTTCCCGTAGACAACTCCATCATACCGAGGCGCTCCTATTTAATGGCCATTTCTTAAGCCCTACAGGATGGTTCATCGAATCCAGGGAAAGCTTCCGCGAGGCGATCTGCTCCCTGATTACTACGCAATCGTTCGCCGTAAGCGTATTTGTCTATGTTATCATGGGCAGGTCTTTTTCAAAAAATAACGATAATACTTAAAATCCTGACGCTCATTTATCATATGTATAAGCAAATTTTGCTCATCAACGAGCTGGAACTTGCAGTATTCTAGAACCTTTTGGGATGGTATGTTATCAACCTCAACGGTTCCAATAATGTGTGGGATATCATACATTTTCTCTATCCATCCAAGAGTTGTTTTAGCAGCTTTCTTACCATAACCCTTTCCTCTGGCTAACGGAAGTATTCCATAGCCGAATTTCAGGCGCACCAATCTGATATCTAACGCCAAGGACCGCTAGAGTGATCTTCTCTAGCGGTTTTTCTTGTGCAGGGAAATTGCCTTTTTTGTCGAATAATGACGGTAGGGATTCAGGTAAGAAATACCAGAATGGCTTGAACGGTTTTCGCAAACTCAATTTATAGATAAGGGAATGAATGTCGTAATGAACAGAGACATGTTAGAGGTCCAGCGTCTATTAATCTCCCGCGGCATCTTAATCAGTTTCTCGGGTAAGCTTACACAAGCTTTGATCGTGGAATATGGTGAAGCCGTGAAGACGTATCTTGAGACGGATAATCGTCCTCAGAACGAAGCGTTTAATATATTCTCATTGTTTATTGAACAGACTCAGAATATCAACAACTACTGTGCCTCCAAAGTGAATCGCCCGCTCTACGAAACCATTCTATACTCTAGCATCGTTACTATAGGCAAAATGGAGAACAGGTCCTACGTTTGCTCCGGTAATTTGATAGAGAATCAGGATATTGAGAGTTTGAAAGCCCATTTGGATACGATTATTCAGCAGGACAAGGCTGGGCTTAAGGCGATGTACAAGAACAGGCTGAAGCAGGACCTCCCGCCGGATCATGTTGGAGCAGGACTGGGACTTATAGACATGGCCCGCAAAGCCACCGTACCCCTCGAATACTCCATTATCGCACAAGACGACTCACTTTCTTTTTTCACACTTAAGGCTATTGTATAGGGGTGCAGCTATGGAGAGATTAGTAATTACCGGAACAAAAAGTACACCTGAAGTGAACTTCGACCCTGAGAATGGTTTGCTTTTGATTAAAGGGCAATCCTATCCGGAGAATGCTTATAAATTTTATGAACCGATGTTGAAATGGATGGATGACTATTTGGATCAAATACAAGCAGACACCATCGTATCGTTCGAACTACATCTGCCCTATATCAATACAAGCAGTACCAAATGCTTCATGATGTTACTGGAAAAATTAGATGAAGCCTTCCTGGCCGGTAAAAAGGTTCAGGTCCAGTGGTGGTACAACGTTGACAATGAGAGCGAGCTGGAGTGTGCGGAGGAATTCAAGGAAGATCTAAGCATACCCTTCCACATTACACCTAAGGTAGAGCAGCAATGACAGCCCCCATCGGAACTGCTGAGGCTGCGACAGCGATGCCTATCCCGTCGGGATCCGGCTTCAAGCCTGGATTCGACAAGGGTGTAACGAAGGTGATTTTATTAGCCAGCGGCTTGATCGTATTCTCCATGCTCTTGATTGGGACGTTCGTATACATGTTCACGGAACGGGAGGTCGTCAAAAAGCTGCAAAGCAACGATCTGGTTACGATGGCTGAAGCGATTTCACTAAAAGTAGATTCACGGATCGACAAAGCAATAGAAACCTCGCTTACTTTTGCACATGACCCCTTGCTTCTAGAATGGTTGGCGTCTGGCGAAAAAGATGAGAGACTAAAGGGCCTGGTGTTCCAAAAGACCGGATATTTACGCAATGAGCTAGATTACAGCACAACCTTCATCGTGAGCTACCTGAGCCATCAGTATTGGGATAAGGATGGAAAAGTGATCGACCATGTGTCCGAGACGGACCCAGAGGATAATTGGTTTTTCCAATCTCGGACTTCGGGGAAAGCCGCTGCTGTTAATTTCGACTACAATCCGGAACTAGGGGATTCATTTGCTTTCGTTAATGCATTGGCCGGCCCCGTTTCGTCACCTGTTGCTGTAGTCGGTGTAGGGATGAACCTGCATGAATTATCCGAGGATTTTGCCGCTTACAAAGATGGAAAGGGCATTAACCTATGGTTAATCGACAAGCAAGGCATGATCTACCTGTCTGACGTCTATGAGAACAACGGCAAGAATCTTAAGGATATCCTGCCCGAGTCCGGTCATAGTCAAGTATTAGGTGTTCAGGGCGATGATCGTGTACAGGTGATTGATTACGAAGATCAAGCAGGGAAGCGGCTCGATCTGATCAGCTATCCGCTCCGCTCCACTGAGCTGAACCTGCTTGTCGAGATTGAACGGGAAGAGACGATCCAATTCCTGCAGACGATCAAATGGAATACCGTTCTGGCTGTGGCGGTCTCTATTCTGGCGATCATCTTTTTCTTCTTCTACACCTCCCGCAAGCTGGCTAATCCATATAAACGCACGCTCGAGCTCAATCAGCAATTGGAGGAGCAAGTAGCACGGAGGACCAGAGAACTCTCTATTCGGAATGAGGAAGTGCTGGATAGCATTAATTATGCCAAATTGCTGCAGCAATCCGTTCTGCCTACTCAAGTCCAACTGCAGGGGCAATTGGGGGAGCATTTCGTCATCTGGAGGCCGCGTGATGTGGTAGGCGGGGATTTTTACTGGATGAAGAAGGCAGGCGGAAGCACGCTGATTGCTGTCGGAGATTGCACGGGACATGGTGTTCCTGGGGCGTTCATGACCCTTCTTGCAGTATCGGCGCTGAACCAGATCGTGGACAGAGACAATGGGATTGCCGCTGATCCTGCCGCTGTACTGGGTCAACTGAATCGCTTGCTGAAGGAAACCCTACATCAGGACGATAAGCATGGCGTTACGGATGACGGCTTGGATATAGGGCTCTGCTTGCTTGAAGAGGATCGTGTGGTATTTGCCGGAGCGGCCAGCTCCTTATATAGGTTGGATGGAAATGGTCTGAACGTGTGGAAAGGTGATCGCAAAGCGATCGGATACCGAAGAACGCCGCATACCTATAGCTATACGAACCATGTTCTTCCGGCTGCAGAAGCGAGTTATTACATGACCACAGACGGATTCTATGACCAAAATGGCGGCGAACGCGATTTCTCGTTCAACAAGAATCGGTTTGCGGAGATGATTGTCCGATATGGGAACCGTTCTTTGGCGGAGCAGAAAGCATTGTTCGAGCAGGAGTTGGAAGCGTACATGGGTAATGAGCCTCAACGCGACGATATTACAGTTCTTTCATTCCGGACCAATGAACCGTTCGGATCCGAACAGAATGGGGGGGTCTGAGTGAAACCGAATGGGATACGCAATCCAATCTACGGCTATGAATTGTCCGTACTCGATCGATTCCGCCAGGAATTAAGCAAACCCCGTGAGAGTGAGACGAAGGGTGACCTGCAGAAGGAATTACAAGCCTTACTGACCGATTATGAGAAATTGTTCAAGATGTTGAAGAAGATCTCCGCCATCAGCGATGCCCAGGGCAAGGTGCTGAATCAGCGGGAGAACGATATTATGAATTTGCTGGATCATGCCAATCAAGGCTTCCTATCCTTCGGTTCTGATCTTCGTGTCCATTCCACTCACAGCCGGGAGTGCTTGAATATATTCGGCCGCCGTATAGGCGGGGCCAAGATTGATGAGCTGTTATACCGAACAGACGCTAATAAACAGCAGAGTCTTCATGACCAGCTGAGTCGATTATTCGAGTCTGGTGTAGAGCAGGCACAGGGGGTTTTTGCGGGGCTGCCTGAGCGATTGGATCTTATGGACAAGAAGGTCGATGTGGAGTACAAATGGATTTCTCCAAATGATGTGACTTCAGAAGAGCGGGTGGTGATGCTCATTCTGACCGATGTAACCGAACAGATAGAAACGCAAGAAAAGGTGCACTATTTGAGCACGCATGATATTCTGACTTCCTTATATAACCGATTCTATCTGGAGAAGGTGCTTGAGGCGAAGCCGTTTCATGACCAGTTGCCTTTGAGCTTGCTAGTCATTGACATTAATGGTCTGAAGCTGGCCAATGACGTATTCGGTCACCGAACAGGGGATCAATTGCTCGTCCTTGCATCTCGTATCCTGCTGCAAGTGTTCAATGAATCTGCCATCGTTGGAAGGTGGGGCGGGGACGAGTTCGTCGTACTGCTGCCGATTACCGATGAAGCCAAGTGTACAGAATGGAAGCAGGTCTTGCAGGCCGCAGCGGCTTCGGAGAAAATAGGCGCTGTCCAGCTTAGCATGGCTGTTGGAAGCAGTGTTGTGATGTCGGCAGACGACAAATTGAGCGGAACCTTCCTTGCTGCCGAGAAGAACATGTACAAACAGAAGCTGCTCGAGAATAAGCGGTTTCGCAAGGAGCTAATTGAGGGTGTAACGGTAGAATTGATAGCTCGAGGCGTCCAGGATGAAGCGCATCTTAGCAGGATGTTAGACCAGGCGATCCAATTTACGGAGTACTTAGATGTGGCGGGGAATCCGAATGATCGTAAACTGCTGCATAACCTGGTGAAGCTGCATGATGTAGGCAATTTGGCGTTACCCAGTCATATCTTGGACAAAACAAGCCCGCTCGATGACGAGGAATGGGAAATTGTTAAGACACACAGCGAGATCGGTTACCGGATGGCCCAGTCCGTAGGGGAATGGGAGCTTGCGGAAGCGATACTCGGGGTGCATGAGCGTTGGGATGGAACTGGTTATCCGTATGGATTGGCGAGGGATCAGATTCCTTATTACTCCCGGTTGTTAGCTATTCTGGATGCGTATGACGTCATGACGAATGACCAGCCTTATAAGCAGGCTATATCTCCGGAAGAAGCGCTGCAGGCTATCAAGGAAGCTTCCGGCAAGCAATTCGATCCGAAGCTGGTCGAAGCCTATATGCGATGGACAGCTGCTAATGTCAGCAAGTAGAGGAAGACCATATCCACTTAGACAAAGTGTTAGAGAAAAATGCCAGCCCGAACTATTATGGGTTGGCATTTTTCTCGTTTATTAGGTGTAAAATGAAAGAGAATCCGCATAGTTTCTGTATATAGGTCAAAATCCATAATAAAAAGCGTAATAAATATTTGTTTTTCCTATAATTAGTACACACTAAATAAGAATTATGTAGTAATATATAGTTAAGTGGAATTATGAATGACAGCTAGAAAGCTAATGCTTGCCGGATTGCAAATTTTGGCATAAATAGTGGGAGAAGGGATGAGGAGTCATGGAAAATCGGACGCGCACAATAAATCTGGGGACTATACTATGCAAGCATTGCAATGAAATGATTGATACCTTGGATACCGATCGAGTCATTATTTATTATGGGGTCTGCGATCAGAAGGCTTGTGTTGGACAATCAAACAACTATCAGACTATCTCCATGGAGGAAAGCGAAGAACGCAAGCCACTGGTTAGTCTTAGGCGTACAGTCCAGGACTGCTAGTTGACTATGCAACGCACCTAGCGGGGGAAGACAACTCGAACGGCTCTGTCGCAATCATGCGAACAGAGCCGTTTTATTGTAGATCAGGATTGGTTCGGTTTCGATTCGTTGGTGATCAAGTAATCCTGCTTTTATGAACTGCTGGACGGTATTAGCACCACCTGCAATCTTAAACTACTATTTGAGGTCGCGCGCTTGTCCGCCGGAGCAGCATCGAAGCAGATGGGAAACGTTTACAGCATGAACAAACTGCGGTAATCTATTGCTACGTGGGGCGGCGATACAATTGCACTTTATACGAGCTATGCTGCGCTATGTTATTGAGACTCTGGTTTATATAATATGCATTGTGGTAAATTTTCTGTCATTTTTGTATACTATATATGAACCAGAAGGTGTCAGTATATAAAGGGATTGTATATCATGCTTTAAGGAGCAGGCAAGAGATGGCTAAACCGGACCGAAATACATTTCAGAATCGATTGAATGAGCTGCTGAGTTCCATACGTCAGAACATTTTGAGTGGAATTTACAAGCCCGGCGATTTTCTGCCTGCGGAGACGGCTTTGGCCGACCAATTCCAGCTCAGTAAAAATTCCGTACGCATTATATTGGAGAAGCTGACAGAGGAAGGGCTAATTATCAAGCTTCCTAGAGTTGGCACCCAGGTAGCTGCGAGGCCTCAGCAGAAGGTGGTTCGCTTCGGTGTTTACCCTTCGTTGTACGAGGAAGCGAATATAGGGGAGCTAATTGAAAGGTTCGAGGAAGCTCATCCTTCCATCAGGATAGAGCAGTTCAAGCTGCCATACTTTCAAGCAGAAAGCACCAAACAGCTTTTGCAGTCAGGCATTGTGGACGTGATTACATTGAATCACACGGATTATTTACATTTTCAAGAGTTTAAGAATCTGCATGTGTTCGAACACTTTCCTCCTCAGCAAGAGGTGTACCCTTTCCTGAATGCCTTATTCGCAACCGATGAGGGAACAGTGGCCGTGCGGCCGTTTATCTTTTCTCCAGTCGTGCTTTGTTACAATAAAGAACATTTCCAGCAGCGTCGGCTGTTCGAGCCGGACAGCAGCTGGGATTGGCAGGATTTGCGCGAAGCACTGGGCAAAGTCGCTGCCCCCAACCGCTTTGGCTTATACTTTCACATATCCTCCTATACACGTTGGCCGATATTCTTCTTACAGAATCAAGCAAAATTCCATAGAGACGAAGAGGGGCTTCTGTCACTCACCGATCCGGATGCGCTTAGCTTATTGCGCTTCTTTCGTGAGCTGATTCATGAAGAGGGTCTGTTCCCGCTCGTGATGTCGTTCGGGGAGCATGATGCGGAGAAGCTGTTCAAGCAGCAGAAGGTCTCGGTTATTCTTACAACCTATTATCGTTTGAATCAATTAAGGGATGCAGAGTTTCCGTTCGATATTGCCCAGCTTCCCAAATCCCGCTCCCATGATACACAGCTTCTGACCACAGGCATTGCGGTAGGAGCAATGTCCGCTCAAAAGGAGGAGGCCAAGTGTTTCGCGGAATTCCTGCTGTCCGAAGAAAGTCAGACCTACATCCGACGTCATTCGTTCAGTCTGCCATCGAATAAATGGGTGACGGAGACGTCTCAGCCTGAACTACCGAACAAGCCTGCACGGCTGGAGCTCCACAGGGAGCTCATTCCCCACTATGCTACCCATGATCGGCTGCAGCTGTCTTTTGATGAGATACAGATATTGGGCGAATGCTTGGGACAGTACTTCTCCGAATTGGTGGATGAAGAAGGATTGATTCGTTTATTCAATAAACAGTTAAAGTTGTTATAGGGGCTTAACGATTGGATTTGATATAGAACTGACAGTCCTGAATGAAGGTGTATTCCTTCACCAGGACTTTTTTCTTTTTTAAAACTACAAAAAACCAATTGACCTTAAAAAAATGCATATGCTATTATGGATACAAAGTTACATATACTACATATGAACCACAGTGAAATCGTTTACAGTTAAGACTGACACTAGGAGGGTGATTAGAAGGACGTGGTTGCAGTAGATTCCGGATTAGTTCAGGTAATTTGAGCAAGGACTTATAAAAAAATCTTCTCGATCTGTAAGCGTTAACATTTAGTGATAGATCTCAATAGTTAAAAAGGAGCTGAGAAAATGTTATCCAAACACGTTGTAAGAAAGTCACGTAAAGTGATGACCAAAATGCTGGTCGCTATTCTAGGAGTATCATTATTCGTTCCCATCCTTCCGCAAACAACAGTCGAGGCGGCACCAACTCCCGTAGTTCCGTTGCAATTCTCTTCGCCAGAAGATATTGGTCCAATGGTAACATCACCTAAAGCGTCAGATGCTGTTTTTGGTGTAGAGGATGGCAAGCAGGTCATGTACACAACCGTAACAGGTGATCCGGGATTATTTAGCGTAGTGGATATGGAGAATTACAGCTTGATCCGCACTGTTCCGTTACCTGAAGGGGGCAGTTCAAACAGTCATGTGATCGATTCCAAAGGGCAAGTATATATGGGTTCAAAAAATGGACTATACCGCTACTCCCCTGTCACTAAACAAGCAGAGAGACTAGCAGGCATCGCAGGTGCAAGCGAACTATACGGACTCTCAGTTGATGAACATGACAATATTTATGGTGGTACATTTCCGACAGCGAGTATTTTTAAATATGACACTACCGCAAACAAGCTCACCGTATTTGGTCGGATTTCAGAGGGCAAGGATTATATAAGAGCGTTAGCTTATTATGATGGGTATCTGTATGCAGGTACTGGAGCCGTCGGTGAATTGTATAAAGTAAACCCGAACGACGGCAGTAAAGTACTCATTCCTTTTCCAAACGTTCCGCAGTATACAGAAGAAAAAGTTATGCAACTTTATTCGATTAGTATCGTGCGAAATTATATGTTTATTCTATTGAGTTCCCAGAGATTGCTCATTTATGATTTGAATGCTCAAGCTTGGCTGCCCGAGTGGTCATCGGCGGAAGATCTCGATAGATATTATCGAGGGATGAACGTCTCGCCAGAGCTGGATGGAAAAGTGTATTTAGGCATGGAAGGGAAAATTCAGACATTCGATCTGGAAACGCGAAAAATTACACCGACCAATCTTGAATTCTCTACGTATCTTCGCCAACCGGGGTGGGTTGAGATGAATGATCCTGAGCTTCCCGGTAAGTCACTTGCTACGGTTTTAACTAATGGCGGGATTTCCGTACTGAACTTTACGACCAATACAGTGAAAACTTTTGAACCCGTTGTACCTGGAACACCCGTATCTATACAATCCTTGGAGTTAGGTCCTGAAGGCTTGTTATACAGTTCTGGTTATCTGGGTGCTTACGGAGCTCGTTACAACATTGAGACTGGTAACAAAGAGTTGTTCAGTATGGGGCAAGCGGAGGGAATGGCTCCATATGGTAACAAAATGATGTTTGGAGTATACCCGGCTAGCTTTATACATGAGCTGGATACCACTCTTCCTCTTGAACGGAATATTAATCCGAAGATCATTCATCATATTGAGGATCAACAAGATCGTCCATTCGTGATGGTAACGGGTGATGATTTGTTATTCAATGGAACCATCCCGAAACTGGGTGAATTAGGTGGTGCTCTTACGATCTACGACGGTTCGACCTGGGAAACTCATCGAAATGTCGTACAGAACCAGAGTATCATGGGGCTTGCGTACCGAAAGGGTGCGGTCAAAGGTGAGGGTTTATTATATGGATCTACCACGGTATGGGGTGGCTTAGGAATAGAACCAAGCGAGCCAGAAGCAAAAATGTTTGTTTGGGATGTTAAAACGAAGAAAGTAATAAAAGAGTTTACTCCCGCTATTCAGCAGGCAGGCGGAGTAAAGCCAAAGGCGATAGGCGGATTGTCGTTCGGTCCGGATGGATTATTATGGGGGGCAGCCTACGGTACCCTGTTCGCAATGAATCCAGACACTTATGAAATTGTTAAACAGAAAGAGATTATTTCGACCAATTGGGTATTCGGTCACTATTGGGTCCCGGTGAAACTGCGTTGGGACAAAAATGGCTTCTTGTTCACGACTCTAGGCAGTACCGTAACGGTTGTGGATCCCAAAACAATGGCGCACGTTACCATTCCAGGAACCAAGACCAACCTGATGGTCGTAGGACATGATGGCAACATTTACTACAACGAAGCAGCGATTTTGAAAAAAATTACTGTAACGCCAGGTAATCCACCAACTTACGTCGATGTGGAAATTCCTGTTGTGAATGGCAACTTCGAAGAAGTGAACCAAGATGGTACAATTCCAGGTTGGGAACAGCTTGCATCTCATACGAGTGCTGCAAATTATGAAGTAACGAACGAGAAATCGAACGAAGGTACCCGTAGCTTGAAGATCGCGGATACTTCGATTGAAGCAGAAACGGGTGTTATCTCTGCTCCGTTCCCGGTCACCCCAGGTTTGGAGTATAAAGGGAAAGCTGATATTTACCTGAACAGCGGACGAACCATTTTCGCTATGAGATATTACGATTCGGAAGGGAAGGAAATCAAATTAACGCCAGCACCGGCGAACTACTTCTCCTCTCCGACAGGGCAGTGGGCCCAAGCAGAATTCAGCTCGATGGCGCCAGAAGGCGCGGTGACAGGTAAATTGGTCTTATTCTGCTCGTTAGCTTGGGTAGGAACAGCGTATTTTGACAATGTCAAAGTATTTAAGAAGATGATAACGGATGCTCCTCCAGCAGGTCCTGTAACACAGGAACTTGATGTAGTGAATGCCGGCTTTGAGCAACCGCTGAATGCGAACGGTACGATCCCGGGCTGGTTGATCCGCAAGCCAGAGACTCTTGTTGGCAAGCAAGCCGCTATTGAAGTTTCAACGGATCAGGCAAAGAGCGGGAGCAAGAGCCTGCGGCTGTTTGATAATGAGACTGCTCTGGAGGTTGCGGTAGATTCTGGATTAGTTCCAGTAATTGGAGGAAGGACGTATACTTCGTCCATGGATGTATTCCGTACCACCAATCCACCAGGCCGCACTTCCAATCGTCCCATTCTGCAAGTTCGTTACCATGACGCAACGGGTAAAGAGATGGCAGTCGTTCCAGGTGTTACGATGAGCAAGGAAGTAACGACAACGATTAATCAATGGGGTAATGTGTCTCTTACGACTCCAGCACCGGCTGGTGCCAAATTCATTCGATTGATTATGGTTGGAGCAACAGCATTTGTTGCATCCGTCTATGTGGACAATGCATCTGTAGCTACCGTAGTTGCCCCAGAGGAACGCACTGAGCTAACGTTGCGAAGAGAACCTGTTACTAATGTAACCGAGGGAACGAATATTACTTTCAATGTGACTGCAACGAACGGTTCGACGATTATGGTTAAAGAGGGAGACCTCATAGTGGCCCAAGCGAGCGGAGCGGGTGAGGATACACCAGTAACCGTGACGATTCCAGGTCCTGCAGCAGGTGCGCATAAGTATAATGTTTATGCACATGTGACCGGTCTCGGTAAAAGCACAACTATTGAATTACCTCTTGTAACCGTGCAGGCAGATCAAACCGCTCCAACCATTACGATTGACGGGGTGGCTGAGGGTAAAGATTATACCGACACTGTTATGCCGACCGTAGCTGTATCGGATCAAGGCAGCGGTGTGAAACAGTTGACTGTATTGTTGGATGGAGAGAAGTGGACGGAAGGTAATGCCATAACCGCAGCGGGTGCTCACACACTATCTGTAACAGCCGTGGACAAAGCTGGTAATTCTGCAACAAAAGAGATTCATTTTAGCCTATATACGAGCACGATACTTACAGTCGACAACGCGGCAGGGGTATACAGCGACGCTACGCAGCTTAATGCCAAGTTAATGGATCGAAGCGGTGCCCCTATAGCCGACGAAACAATCACGTTCCAAGTGAACGGAGAGGTTGTGGCAACGGCGCAAACCGATGCGCAAGGGCAGGCAGCTGCAATGTACACTGTGGCAGTTGGCACAAAGAATACAACCAACGAACCTTACAGCATCAGCGCTGTATATAATCAGAATGATAGCAAGTTCTTACGCGGTACAACTAACACAGCTCTATTAACAGTTAGTAAGGAGAACGCAACCGTAGCTTATACGGGTGACCGTCAGGCAGTCGAGGTGGGTCCTCTGCTTCTAGCTGCACAAGTACAGCAGGAGCAGGACGGAAATCTTGGCAAGCTGGACGGATTACCGATCCGGTTCGTGGTTCAGTCCATTGGGATGGATGGTTCAAGAGTGCCTGTGGTTGTACCTGGTTTACAGGAAATATATACAACCAACAGTCAAGGGAATGTATCTGTCCATGTGTCGCTGCCTGCAGGGTTGTACGATGTTCATACAGAGCTTGTGGAGAATGGGAACTATATGAACGCGTCTGCGGTTTCCGAATTAGCAGTAAGTAATAATAATGACATTGAAGTGAAGATTAATGGCTTTATCCATTTACCGGTCGACACTATGTTCGGACGCATCGGGGACAAATTGCATTTCGATGTAAAGCTGAGCCCGGAGAAGAAAGATAAATGGAGAATGCGCGTTGAACCGAAGGGTTTTGATGTGGATATAACAGCCGTGGATTGGGTAATTGTCTCTGAAGATAGCGCATATCTGCAAGGCGCGAAGAGAGTAGATGGTGAGGATTATACTGTGCGGTTGATCGTTTCGGAGGGTGGAGAAGGACAAAAAGAAGCCGTATCCATCCAGGTTTGGAACGGAAATGAACCTACAGGTGCGCCTCTGATTAATCTAACAGCGGAGCTATCCGGAGAGATCAAAATCGGAAAGTAATATCTCAGGGTGCAGCTGTGTAATAACTCAAACAAAACAGAGCGGGATGCTTGTTAAAACAACAAGCATCCCGCTCTGTTTGCGTCTTGCTGCAGCTCAGGTTCGCAAGACTCTGTTTGAATCCCTGCTTAATAGGGGTATATAGGGATATACCATACAAAGGAGCTGAGAACACATGGCTGATTCAGGACTAAGTGATAAAGTAAAAGGCAATGTTTCCAAAGCTAAGGGTGAAGTGAAGGATCAGATCGGGAATGCTACCGATAACAAGTCCCTTCAAGCAGAGGGGAAAATCGATAAAGCCAAAGGTGAAGCGCAGAAGAAGATCGGTGAGTTGAAAGATAAGCTCGACTAGTCTTCGGCCTTCAATCAATCAGTAAGAGGGCGTTCAGCGCTCCCGCTCTTAGGAGTCGGGAGCGCTGAACGCCCTTTTTGTTATGATCATGTTGGAGCCTAACAGGGTCTTGATTTCTCTGGAATCCGTAGTGTGATTTTCCGCCTTCCACAAACGAAATATCCGTGTTCTTTGCTGCTTCACTCCAAGCTTTTTGTGGAATCTTGAATTTAGGGGTACCTCGCTGATAAATAAGCCATTTTACTATTGTTTATTTGGGCCATTTCATTACTCAGGCACTAATTAGCCCATTTGACTATCCCTTATTTCCTCATTATGAATCGATACTCCTAAAAGCTAGCCCAATAACCAATAGTAAAACTTGCTATTCCAGAAAGAACCGCCTTTTCAGCCCGAAATACCTATACTAGCATTGGCTAACGGATCTCCATAGTCCTAATTAGTAACAATTTGGATAAAATTAGAGGTCTGAAAAGGCTCTACCCAAACCGAAGAGCAATTGGAGCCCGTCTGCCCGCCCTTCCCGCTCACCCAAACGCAACCGCCAAAAACCTGACCAAACTTCCGGTCAGGTTTTTCTTAGACCGCCTGCGAGTCAGCCGCTTATGGCAGCTGCTGCGGAGGGACCTCTGGCGGTGTATCCGGTTGAATCTCTGGCTCAGTAGGCACTGGCTTGATCTCTGGATCAGGCTTAGGCGGAATTTCCGGACTTGGCACCTCTGGTTTGATCTCGGGTGGTGTCGGCGGAATAACCTCAGGCTTCTGTTCGGGATTAATGTTAGGGATTACCGGCGGTATGGGATTATTCGAATTATTGTCTATCATGCTCATCCTCTCCTTTCATAGGTATTGTTTACCCCAAATGATCTATTTCATAACAAAAAGAATGTATGTGACTTGACATCCGATTTCAATATGTCATAATGACAATATCAAATACGAAGAACAATCCGACATCAGGGGTGATGATGCCATGAACAACCAGATCGAGAACGAGTCTAATTATACAGCTAGCAAATACCGCACTCCTGACGGCGCGCCTGCTGATATCGTCATTTTCACCATTACATCAACAGATAGACTTACTGCCAAGAAGTCACTCCCGCTCCGAGAGCTTCAAGTGCTGCTCATCCAGAGGGAGCGATGGCCTTACGAAGGGCAATGGGCATTGCCGGGCGGCTTCTCGACGGAGACGGAAACGATTCTGGAGAGTGCCAAGCGTGAACTGTTCGAAGAGACAGGAGTAGCGGATGTGCATATTGAGTTTTTCAATGCGTACAGCACACCTGGACGTGATCCTCGCGGATGGATGATCTCGCATGCTTATTTTGCTCTTGTGCATGAGAAGCTTCTGGCTAATCGCCGGGCGGCGGATGATGCTGCAGATGTTCGGTTATTCGAAGTGAAGACCGCTCTGGCGATGGACCTTGCCTTTGATCACCGGAGCATACTGGCGGACGCACTCGCACAGGTCCAGACGAAGATGCTGACGACGGCTATTGCCAAGCAATTTTTACCGGATGAATTTACGATTAGTGAGCTGTATCAAGTCATTCAGACGGTAGTCCCGGAGTTCACAGAGCATAATTTCATTCGTAAGATTACCTCTACTCAGAGCCGCAAAGGTCTCCTTGAAGAAGTTCGTGACCACCGCGGGGAATTGAAAATGTCGAACCAATACTCACAGCGTCATGCGCAATTGTATCGATTTACCGAATACGTGCCGCAGCTGTCGATCTATAGTTAAGGGTGCAGGCCTGTTAGTTAATAATGTCTATTAATACTATTAAATATACTTGATCGAAGGAGCTGGGAAGGATGAAGGCACTAGTAGTGATTGATTACACGGTGGATTTTGTAGTTGGAAAATTACCATGCGGTGACCCGGGTATTCAGATTGAGGATCGAATCTCTTCGCTTACGAAGGAGTTTGTAGAACAGGGTGATTTCGTAGTCATGGCTGTTGATCTGCATGATGAGAATGATGCGTATCACCCCGAGCATCGGCTGTTTCCTCCGCACAATATTCGCGGGACAGAAGGCCGCAAGCTGTATGGCAAGTTGAATGATGTATATGAGGCTAATCAGGAGAACATCTATTGGATGGACAAAACAAGATATAGCGCTTTTTGCGGGACAGAGCTGGAGCTGCAGTTAAGAGCACGGGGCATACAGGAGCTGCATTTAGTCGGAGTGTGCACCGATATATGCGTGCTTCACACAGCAGTGGATGCTTACAATCGAGGATATACAATTGTTGTCCACGCCGACGCTGTAGCAAGCTTTAATCCATTAGGCCATGAATGGGCGCTGACGCATTTTCAGGGAACTCTAGGAGCAAAGGTGGAATCCGCGGTATGACATTCAACAACAACTTAACCCTTCATACGGACAAATATCAGATCAATATGATGTACGCCCACTGGGTACATGGCTCTTGGAAGGAGAAGGTGGTCTTTGAGGCGTATTTTCGGAAGCTGCCCTTCGGCAATGGCTACGCGGTGTTTGCTGGATTGGAGCGGATCGTCGATTACATTCAAAATCTGCAGTTCGGTAACGAAGAGATTGAATACTTGCGTCAGCAGGAGGAGCCTTATAAGGAGGAATTTCTGCAGGAGCTTAGGAATTTCCGCTTTACGGGCAGCCTGCAGGCAGTCCCTGAAGGAACGATTGTGTTCCCGAGCGAGCCCTTGGTTCGTGTGGAGGCCAGGGTGTTCGAGGCCCAGTTGATCGAGACGGCGATCTTGAACTTTATGAACTACCAGACACTAATTGCGACCAAAGCTTCCCGTGTGAAACAAGTGGCATCACAGGATCGGCTGCTTGAATTCGGTACGAGACGGGCGCAGGAAGCAGATGCAGCAGTATGGGGAGCACGTGCAGCGTACATCGCAGGCTTCCATGCTACTTCTAACATGAGAGCCGGTATGATGTTCGGTATCCCGACCCAAGGAACACACGCCCATTCCTGGGTGCAAGGGCACGATACGGAGGAAGAGGCGTTCAATAAATATGCAGAAGCGCTTCCCGATCAAGTCACCTTGCTGGTAGATACGTACGATACTTTGAACAGCGGAGTGCCTAATGCGATCAAGACGGCGCGGTTACTGGAAGGTATGGGCAAGAAGCTGAACGCCATCAGGCTGGATAGCGGAGACTTGGCTTACCTCTCACAGAGCGCGCGGAAGCTTCTGGATGAAGCAGGCCTGTCGGACGTGAAGATCGTAGCTTCGAATGATCTCGACGAGAATATTATTCTCAACCTCAAAGCACAGGGTGCAAAGATCGACATTTGGGGAGTGGGCACTCAATTAATAACTGGCGGTGATCAGCCTGCGCTTGGCGGGGTGTATAAGCTAGTCGCGAGGGAAAAGGCGGGAAAGTACGTACCGGTCATCAAGATCTCAGGCAACCCAGAGAAAGTATCGAATCCAGGGTTCAAGGATGTGTACCGGATCGTGAACAAGGCGACGGGGAAAGCGGAAGCCGATTACGTAGCACTGGGGCATGAGGTAGATGTTCGGGCTGGTGAGCGGATTAAGCTGTTCGATCCCGTCCATCCGTATATTCATAAATTCATTGAGAATTATGAGGCTGTCGCTCTGTTGGAACCGATATTTCACGAGGGGGAGTTGGTTTATCAGCTGCCTGGCTTGGAGCATATTCGCGCCTACCATGAGGAGCAGCTGACCCTGTTCTGGCCGCAAATACTTCGTAAGCTGAATCCGGAGATGTATCGCGTTAACTTGAGTACTGCGGTATGGGAGCTGAAGATGGAACTGATCGAGAAACATCGCAAACCTAATTAGTAACATCTGGCTTATTAAGGATATGGGCTGACTCCATGTAAGAAAGTGCATGAATTGGAAACGTATTGTGCACCAAAGGATATCGCCCTGCATACACTAATTTAGGTTCTGTTTATTTTGATGATTCCGGATCGTTTGCATAGCCGTGCAGCAACAATCCAGGTGGGGTAGCAGCTATGCTATATGCGCTCCAGCATTGACATACCTGGTATCATCCAATAAAATTAGAGTAGCGCTTAATTTCCGGTTTTGTGTTCCGGGAAGCGGGGGAACCAATTTGTAGGGGCGAATCGATCATGTGATCGTAGGGAACCATCTTTCCCGAGTCCGTCAGCTAACCTCGTCAGCAGTAGATGGGTCAAGTTTATTTGTGATTATTACGCACAATTGACCCGGCTAAGGGTCTTTTTTATATTTATGACCCTCTGTATGCACTAGCGCTTATCGATGCGTTGCGGCAGTGGGTCTATTCGGCATGTACTCACCGCTGCCCCGGATCGTATAACAGGACCAGTGAAGAGGAGGATGAGAAGTATGCTGAAGCGTAAGTTATCCATTGCCCAACCACAGGAGGAGAGTGTCTCGCCGGATGCGGTCACAGATCAATGTGTTCTAAGCATCAACGATTATTATCGGGGGCTAGTCGATCGGACGGACGCACAAGAATCGATGCGCAGGCTCATTGCTGTAATGGAGAATGAGAACGGAATGGATGAGTATGACAGATGGGATGAAGCTGGGCTTGAACTGGAAGGCGAGGTTGATCATGGTTATTCCAGCTACGGCGGGAACACAGTGAGGCTGAGCTTGCCTGATGTAAGAAGTGACCGGGGGTGCGGCTGCAGTAACTGCGCACCGCTGAATGGCAGTACGCTCAATGCTCCGATGGAGCAGTTGGAAGCGGGACTCGCTTTTATCGAGTCGCATGCTGAGATTAGCAATGTATGGCTGAGCGGTCGAGACAGCTTTGTTATGCCTACTTCTCTATTGGGTTACATTATGAGGCGGTTAAGCGCAGCTGAACATGTACGCACGATCCGTCTGGAATCCAAGCTTCCGATCTTATACCCCATGCGTGTTACCGCTGATATGGAATTGTTGGATATTATTCGTTCCTGCTCGCGTCCTGATCAACGTATTTATGTCAAGGCGCACATCCATCATCCCGATGAGCTTACTCTTGAGGCGAGAAGCTGCTTCGAGGCCTTGAGGCAAGCAGGGGCGATCGTGGTCAATCACACGCCTATATGGAAGGGCATCAACGACGATTCTGTAGTACTGAGCCATTTGCTGGACTGCATTACACAGGTTGGGGTTACACCGAACTATTTTTACGTTCATAATTCCGAGGCGGCTGTTGCTGCAGACGTATCTCTTCCTCTCGCCAAAGCTTACACACTTGTCGAAGAAACCAAAACACGCACATCCGGGTTCGGCAAACGGGTTCGCCTATACGTCGGCCATGCTTCTGGACGAATTGAAGTGCTGGCGATTGAGCAGGGCAAGGCGTATTTGAAATATGTACAGTCGCGCGACAATCGAGACGGACAGTTCATGATCTGGGATTGTCCTGACGAAGCTCTGTTTCTCGATGAACAGATTGAAGTCGGGAATGAAGATTACGCTGCCGACGAGTTGAAAGTTGTTGAACTGGCAGGCTTGGAAGACTTCGATCATACAACCGTATATATCCATTCTTATCCGATGAGGATCATCGGAGACTGAATATCAGAGTAACCGCCCAATCCGGGCGGTTACTCTTGTAAATAGGGCCCCTGCTATCGCCGACGCCGAGCTGCAAGTGCTGGTCTCGTTATAGAGAACGAGGACAAATCAAAGCTGGAGCTCCCCTCGGTCAGCAGCTGTGCCGCGATTTCGCCCATAACGCTTGAGAACTTGAAGCCATGTCCAGAAAATCCGGCAAGGATAACAGCATGCCGGTGCTCTGGAAGCACATCGACAATAAAATCTTCATCAGGGGTCATGGAGTATAGGCATACTTTCCCCTCACGCAGTGATCCTGCGGCCTGGGGCATGCAGGTCTCAAGAAACATTCTGAGATCGCCCTCATCCTCCGGCCTAACGCCGAACTGGCGATTCACCTCGTCAGGATGAACTGGAAGACCGCTATCATGTCTGCCTACCTTAACACCGCCCCCATCCATATCAGGGAAGCCATAGAAAGTACCTCCATCAAGTTGGAATATAAAAGCAGGGAAGCGGCTTGAGTGATACAACTCCGCATCAGACTCGAACCATCCAACAGTTTTGCGAGTGGGCTGTACCGCCGCATGGATTCCCGCCGTCTCCAGAAGATAAGGGACCCAGGCTCCAGCACTCACAACAATTCGATCTGCATGGAAGGTCCCTTCGTCTGTCTTCACTATAGTTCCGCTCTGAGCGAGCTCGATCGCTCGAACCCGTTGGCCGGTCAATAGCTTGGCTCCATGCGCCAAAGCAAGACCCTTGTAAGATTGGACGCATACTTCGCTCTTTAGCACCCCGGAGCTAGTCTCCAAACAACCTATGAAGTCATCCTCCAGACGAATTCCAGGCCACCGGTGGCAAATCTCCCGGGCTTCTAACAGCTCAAGAGGCAATCCGTATTGTCTAGCGCTGTCCATTATGGTCTCGATGTAAGTAGTATTCTTCCTCCCGACGCTTAGCACCCCAGTTTGATGGAATAGCTTGTTCCCCGTCTCAGACTCTAACTGATTCCACAATTGCTGAGCTCTGAGCAACAAGGGGACGTATTCCTTGCCTTCCGCATAAGCGTGACGAATAATCCGCGTATCTCCATGGTGACTGCCGAATACATGCGGCGGATCGAAGGCATCGATCATCAGCGTTGTGAGTCCCTGCTTGGCGGTTGAATAGCCGGCAGCCATCCCCATGGAACCAGCTCCAATAACAATCACGTCGAAATGTTTCAGTTGTGCAGTCTGATTCTGATTCACATGAACCTCCACAGCTTCTTTTTGTACGGATACCTTTCTCCGCATATAAGGCAAACTCCTCCCTGGAGCGGGATAACTGATTAGTTGCGCGAATAGCAACTAATCAGGCGCTGCCTGTATTTGCGTTCCATTTAGTTGCGCAAAAAGCAATTAAATGCAGATGATCCGCCATTTTAAGGAGACCATCTTGGTTTAGTTGCCTTTCGAGCAACTAAACTGCTGATTCTGGTGCGCGGAGTTCATTTAGTTGCCTTTTGAGCAACTAAATGATCCCCAAGCAGCGCGCTGCAACACTCACTGCACCTAGAATAAAAAGTGGACACCCATAACTCGGTAAACAGATAATGAATATACCAAAACCGAGAGGTGTTAACGATGGGCGACAAGAGACAAAGGTATAATGAGACCT
>NZ_JCAUBA010000036.1:0-35346 GCF_059692235.1 Paenibacillus sp. J2R1T-4
AAACACTAAAACACCTTTAGATGTTCATCTTCTGAGTGACAACCCTTTTGACCATATGGACAATTTCTTGAACCTCGGGATAAACTCACTGACAATACATATTGAGGCTACCTCAGATATATTTAAATGTATCAAAAAGATTAAGGCTAACGGAGTTCGGACAGGAGTGGCTTTAAACCCTGGAACACCATTATCTCTTTTGGATGAGCTGCTTGGCGACATCGATCAAATATTAATTATGACTATTTGCCCAGGTTTCGCATCTCAACCTATGATTCACTCTTGCTTAGAAAAGGCAGCGCGATTGGTTCAAAATCTACGCGACCGCAAGCTGAATAATATAGAAGTCATGATCGATGGTGGGGTAAAAGAACATAACATCCTTGAAGTGAATAAATGCGGAATACATGCTGCTGTGGTTGGATCTGGTGTATTTAACACAGAAAACCCCGGGCTAACGTTGGAGAGGATAAAAAAATCCTTAAATGCCCCTTTAGTTAAGCCAAAAAGAATTTGACCTTATCCTCAAGCTGCCGACGGATTCCCGAGGCAGCATTTAACGAAAATGACCATATGCTACCACAATAATCAGAGAATAGGATTCATTAATGTCAACGAGGCTACCGCATGACGGCAGTCTCGTTTTTGTTGAACTAACGTTCTCCGTTAGTTTAGCGGTGGCCATCCGATAAACTGCTCCATGCTAATTTCAGCTACCGCTAGTGCAATGAAAAAGCAGCCGTAGTTAGGCTGCCTCTGCTCAAATGGGTTATTACAATACATTTTCAGGTAAGTGAAGTTCAAAAAATTAAGTGCGCTGTTCGGTGAGATACGTTTTGACAGAAGGAGCCTTATAAATCGAGAACTGCTTCAGAATCCCTTCTGGAGTGTTGTCTGTAATGACCATAGCACGATACTTCGACTGCATGAAATGTTCGCGTTCCATAGTATCAAACATGGATACAAGTGGATCAAAATATTGATTGATATTCAGCAATCCACATGGCTTTTGATGCAATCCTAACTGACCCCATGTAAAGATCTCAAAATACTCTTCTAATGTTCCAGGTCCACCAGGAAGAGCAATAAATCCATCTGCCAATTCGGCCATCTTTGCTTTACGCTCATGCATCGATTCCACCATTATAAGCTCTGTTAAGCCCGTATGCGCTATCTCACGGTTTTGGAGAAATTGAGGGAGCACTCCAATTACAGAACCTCCATGTTCCAGCACAGCATCAGCAACAATTCCCATTAGTCCGACATTAGCTCCACCGTAAATTAGAGTGATTTGGTGTTTGGCAAGCTCTTGGCCTAATTTAAGTGCGATTTCTTTATAAATTGAAGAGGCTCCTTCACTAGAGCCACAAAATACAGCGATTGATTTCATAACCTATCTCCCGTTTACTTTAATTTTCAGAATAACGTGCCTGAAGCTTTTGTTTATGCGATATCAGGATATCTTCAAGCGATATATCATATTTATTTGCAATCACAATAAGATTTCCTAAAACATCTCCAAGTTCTTCCGTTAATTCAGATTTATTCTCTTGAAATGTGCCTGCAACCTCATCTGGACGATCTCTACCAATCTCTAATGCACGAATTGCACGAGCTACTTCCCCGGTTTCTTCAGCAAGAAATCCAATACGGACAAATATATCCAAGTCTGACCAGTTACGATTCTTGTAATATTTCTTAACCCATTGTTGAAATTCAATAATATCCACGATACCCTCCAACATAACAAGATTGCTCGATCTCAAATACTCGAAAATAATAATACCATATTGAAATATAACAATCTATTTTGCCAATTTCATCGGTTGCTTTCTGTGGATTAATCATTGGAACTAACCTGCCCGTTAGTTGAGCGGTTAAGTTTATCATTGTCGGCAATCGGAATTTCTCAAGGTATTCGCCCCGAAAATCGAACTCACTATAAAGTAGGTGGATTTGTGTCGCAAGACTACAATGTAGGAACATTTGTGCATTTTCTGATGACACAAATCCTCCCACATAAAAATAAAAAAGCCTGATTCCTCAGGCATTTACATTAAAAGTTATGTAGGCACTTTTGTGTCATTGGACACAGGTGTCGGTTGATGATCAGCCACGTCCTGATTTCTTATTGAACTAAAGTTCTGCATAAGCTTAATTTTTTACAAGAATATGCTTATAATGTATAATTCCGCCTAATAAATGGCAGCCTCGTTTCTGGTTGAGCTATAGTTCCTCTTTAGCGGAATCACTCGGAGGTTTGCCACCGTTGTCGGCCTTCAACTGTTGCTGCCGGAGCTTGTCCAGCTGCTGGTATCGCGCACGGATCTTCGGTATTGCTTCCTCGAGTAACTTTTCATGCCTCTCAGCCGACAGACGATCGAGTTCCTCTTTCTGCTCAGGGCTGACCTTGTACACTTTCGCCGTTATGATCTCGCCTGTTACATACACCGTTTTGGCTTACTCCAAAGAGTTTTTCTCCTTGTCCATGTTCGACACTTTTCCTTCCTCCCTTTGTTTTGAATAACATTGTTTCCCTCTTATCCTATTATTACGTCTGTCTGGCCTCCACGCAATTTAAAAAACTATGTCAACTTTCTTACAGAACGGGCTACTAAGTTACGATAGCCTCCTGTTTTAGCGTTAAACTACTGTTAGTTCATTGCTCTTATACCTTCATTTATTGGAACTTTTCACCCCATAAGATGCGACATATTGCCAGACATGAAAAAAACTTAAGCACAAAATACCAGTTATCATTTTGAAAATCCAGAGTATCTCCCATAGGAGAAGGGTCTTCTCTTTGAGTGCGATGAGAACGTGAATAACTGAAGATGAGGTTGGGGTATAAATAATATGAGCTAACTGAATTCAGGATTCCAGATGCGAATAATCATTCATCGAGTGAACTTGGTATTTCCCATTTTGAAAAGATAGTTGAGTAATTCCGCATTCGGTAATTGGACCGATTAATGCCCTGTTCTTATATGGTATTTCTAACAGGTTAGATAGAAGCCATTGTATAAGAGCACTATGAGTCACAATTGCCACATTGTTATCTTCGCTTAATAACACATCGAGAAAGTACCTAATTCTTATTCTTCTAATTTCGACTGGTATAAGCTCTCGAGGTTTATTTATATCCCTATTGGCCTGTACTATCTCAAGTTCTAATTGTTTCGAATCAACTTCCCGAAGGTCCTCTCTCTCATATATCTCGCACTTTAAATACCTTGAAATAATTTGTGTGGTCTCAACGGCTCTCTTTAAATCACTTGAAAATAATTTTGTAATGGAATATTTTTGAAATCGATTTCCCAATGCCTCTGCCTGCCAGCGCCCCTTTTCACTTAATACAGGATCATTGCACTTTTTTTCCTCATTGAAGACAGTAGTGGATCCATCAACTTGTCCATGGCGGATTAAATAAATAATCATGCAGTAGTCCTCTTTTCTATGAAACCGATATTCGAGCTTAGTATCATTTTAAACACTTGATTCATAGCGTTTAAGTAGTTATTAAGCAGATAAGTCTTAATTGATTCCACATCAAACTATAGATTTCCTTAGAATATATGAAGGTTTTGCAGGAATCGATTAAAAACAAAAATTGCTCTGATTCTATCACGTGACTGTAATTTACCTTTTTAAATTTGTCAGAGAATAATATTGAACTAATTTTCACAGGGGAATTATCTTTTGTAAAATATACATCATTAATATCCAATCCATTCAAAATGATATTTTGCAAATAACGAATTGTTTGCAGATGGTGTATTTTCAATTGGTCAATGATGTATAATTTGTCTTCCTTTTCTAATGATATATACCATCTTAAGGCCTTAGCGAATTCCCTGGCGAAGTTTCCCCAGGGAGCTCCGGTGGTGTATTGAAACTGCTCTAGTAAAGGATATTGTTCTCTCTCCACATACCGTTCTCTATTGCAGCGAGTTGCTCGCAACAATCGAGCAACTCCAGCCCGACTAAGGTATCCGCTAATACAGCCACGCTTCCTGAAGCAGTCCCATCGCCGGCCGCCCCTCCACATCCTAGAAACAAAGGGAGCACACCAACCTGGCCGCGCACCCTTATGTCTTATCAACTATTGCTGCTTCTTGCACCATTCCAGCAGCCGCTCCGCGTTGCCGTAGGCGACTTGCTCCACATCCTTCTGCGTGGCGTCCGTATACTTCAGCTTGGACAGCATCGCCTCCGGAATGAAGAAAGGCGCGTGCGAGCCGAACAAAATCCGGTCGAGCGAGTACAACTGCTTCAGCTGCACAATAACGTCGTCGTGCTCAAGGCCCGCCAGCTCCACGATACGTTGTCGACGGAATTCAACACCTGCGTAAGCTCTGCGATGATCGGGTTGCTCAGCACGAACAGCTGCTCCGGGAAATACGAGAGCACCTTGATGACGCGGACGATGTCCGGATCTTCCACGTGCAAAAGCGGGTACATCCCGCGACTGTCCTCGATCCGCTTCTTCAGAGCGTTGTGACTTTATCAGCACAGATTTTTATGACGACATAACACGAAATGCCGCCGTAAACGCCTGTGCCATCCGCGTGTCGATACCGGGGCGGAACGGGCCTTTCAATCCGTATTCAACGACAGATCCTTCTGCCTCATAGCCGCCCTCAGCTATTATTTGGTCGTCGGGTATATAGGCGGTCGCATCCGCATACCCCCAGAACAGAAGCGTGACACCCGGGAACAGCCGCTCCAGCTTACTCTTCACTTCATAACACGGCTCTCCGCCCATATAGGCGATATAGAGATTGGCACTTAACCGGATAAGCCCGGCTGGCAAGATGACATAGTCAGGCATGTGATCATAGTCGTTTAGTACTCGATTCGCCATGCCGACCAGACCCGGCCGGGAGGCTGGATTATTAACGACTGTAGCAAAATGGTGTTTTGGATATGGATCTATTTCTAAGTGTACCTTGAACTGACAGGCGGCCACGTCCGGTTGCACCTGAACCATCGCCTTCGGATTGGAAAAGAGCAGCTTGATCGCTTGAACGATCGAAATCGCCATTTCATTCATTTCGTCATATGTGCAGGTGATGAACGTACCTTTGTATGCTGTCGCCTTAGGTCGGCTGTTTCCACCTGCCCCCTGAAAGAACATGCCCATCGCACCGAAATACTCGGCTTCAAGTAGGTGACATATCCGACCAGGATAATCCCCCGAGAGGTACAACGTATCTCGGACCGTGACGGGATGGCAGGCGTAATTGAACAAAACGACTTTTGTCCGTCCGTTTAAATCCAAGACCCTTAGCACATGCAAGCGATCATCTTTTGCCCCTTCCGGGTTTGGCAAGTTCTGCATTTCTCCGTCTACCAAGAGCCTGCGATTGATATTCCAGTCCCCGTCCCCTACTCCAACCTGCAGCGTCCCTTCAAATTTATTGACCATCGCCCTGGACACGCAACTCTTAATTCTTTCTAGCAGGAATCGCTCATATCCAGGCGAATGCTGACTTGCATCGTCATAGCCCACCATTGCGGGACCGCCATGGGTATGGCTGTAGGTCAGGAAAAAATGGTCTGCCGAGATACTGAAGGCGGTTTCGCCCCACTCCTGTAGCTCCTCGGTCAGGGCGAAATCGTGGAATAACAGATCGAGTGATACGAATATCAGCTTCGTTTCACCGTCTTGCACAAGTAAGGTCCGCACGTACAGATCGTCATGAATGCCTTGAAACGGTTTATTGAAAAAGGAACCGTATCCCCCCATGTAAGTGATCAAATCCGGGGTGATTAAATCTTTTGCAACTCCAAAACGCATCATTCTCCCCTGCCTTCATCTTCACGAATGGTTGCGGCATAGTTTGTTCCTCCGTTTGTAGTAATATTTTTTTAACTGCACCATGTTGGAGGATAGGAAGAAAGTAGCCAAACATATGCCATCTTTGCGGAAACATGTCACTATAGTGCTAATTCAGCTTACCGGGATCAATAATGAACCGATCAGGGAAACGATAAACATCAAAACCGTGTGCTTGTAGGTGAAAGTGCGGATACGCATTTTTTCATCTCCTCCAATGCTTTGGCCAATGTCGGTCTGGACAAACGGAGCACCCCGCTCGGTTGTAGGGCGCTCCTTTCCTTCCAGCTCAAATGAACCTCCTTCGTCAACCCCCAGTAAACGTTCGCATCTCTTTCCACGTTCCGGGCGTACCGGGCGCTCCGGCAGCAACGCATACCCAGCCGGTGACGACATACTTGTTTGGACTCGTTCCCATCTCGGCCGGGGCGTCGTTGTAGACGATTTTCCCCTGCTTCCACGTCAAGCCTGCAGGAGCGGCCGTCGGCGCCGTTGTCGCCATATTTTCCATACCCGTTTTTTCGTCATACCCACTCCATACAGCCGAGGAATAGCGATCGAGCGTATAGATGGAGAAGCTTCGAATTTGCAGCGATTGTGTGCCGAGCCAGAACAATATCCGGATCTTCTTCACAACGTCGTCCACTTTGAAATAGAGGTCGTTGTTGCTGTCATTCCCCGTGTAATAGGAGCCTCCGAAGTAAGTCCCTCTCCAAGAGATCGTGTTGCCTCTCGCTCCTTTTAGATATACAGAACTCGCACCGTTCAAAATATTGCCGGAGTCGTCGTAACAAACGATGTAAACTCGACCGCCATATCCCACGTTCGTGTCTAATTTGAGTAGAAATCGTTTGCTAAGCTTCGTATCGACAAAGACGCCTAAAGCTCCCTGCGAGGAAGAGGGGCCGGTTTCGATAAAGTCGGCTCCCAACGTGGCCTGGTAATTGGAGTAAACAGTGCTGTCGGTGTTTTTACCAAAGCTTATGCCGGGAATGTGGATCTTCGTAGCGCCATCATAATAACAAGCCTTCTTATGAAGAGGACCGGAATTAAAAATGCAGGTCGGCACTTCTTGCAGTTGTCTTCTCCGGTCTCTATAGAAGTTCGCCGAGTAGGTCCCCAGTTCTTCAATCATGAAATCGTTAGCGGTGTATCCCGTTTCGAAAACGTTATCGACCGAAGCGTTACTCACCCGAGCAATTGTCGTGCTGTTGCTTTCGTTGCGAAAATCGATAACTTTGTTTTGCAAACCATGCTCCACCAAAATAGGCACTGCTTCATGCACAGGGGCTGACGTCCTCGCCTTTAATTCGAAGGAGGGCTTGTAGAAGTTATTATTGTTGTTATTCGTATAACCGAGGTCCTTGCTTGTAATTCTTACTCCGTAACGTGGGATGCCATGATTTACGAATGATTCGACTGTAAGCTGTCCGCCTAAGAAAAGGTTTTCATTGCACCAGCCAATTACTGGAGCTGGGTTTAGCTCATTCGTGCAATCGACGCTAATTTTGTTATTTCGGATGTATCCGAGGTGCACCTCGTTGTATACGAACCCTTCTCCCGATCCTAGACACTGAACACCAATCGTAAATCCTATAGCTTGGACAACCTCCACCCGGCACGTGTTCAGATTGATGAGCTTGAGCCCGATGGAATTTTCATCTAACCAAGTCGATACCGTCGCACGAATGACATTCAACTTCAACGTCAGATTGAAGTTGTAGTTGCCATCCCCGGTTTCCCCGACGGTCAAAAAAGCCTCATTTGCCGTTCCTGTATAAATGAGCGGTGCTTCCATAATGACGGATATCCCCTTGGGAACAACAATGGGGCCGCCCACGGCATAACCGACTGCGGGCGGAAATTGCAGGATGGGTACCTTGCCGCTCGCTTTGGCCGAGGTGGCTGCCGCTATCGCCGCATCGATGGCTGCCTTGTCATTCGTGGCACCATCACCTTTGGCACCGCCCGCATAAGCCGTATCCGTCACATCGAAAAAGGAGTTTGCCAGTACAGCCGACGCCTTATCGGGGATGCTCAGTAGTCCGCTCGCCGCCATCGCTACACCGGCTAACCCTACTGTTTTCAGCAGCTTTCTTCTGCTCATACTCGACATATGCTCATTCTCTTGCCCAAGTTGAATCTGATTTACGTTCGTTTTGTCCATTTTCATAATCCTCCTCACTTCCAATCGAATTTAACTAGATGAAGCACTATGGTTGTAAAACATGATGTTCCTTTACTCTTTCAGGGACCCTAGCATCGAGCCTTTGACGAAATACTTTTGCAGGAACGGATATACGAGCAGAATCGGAATCGTCGCGAACAAAATGATGCCGGCCTTCAGCATTTCCGGCGTCGCCGTAGTAGCCATTTCCGTCGGACTCACCACCGTGTTCAGATCGTTCTGAAACACCAAGCTGCGCAGCAGCACCTGAAGCGGATAAAGCGATTTGGAATGGATGTATATGAGCGCATAAAAAAAGGAGTTCCATTGCCCAACCGCGTGAAACAGCGCAATGGTGGCAATGACCGGGGTCGACAGCGGAACCGCAATGCGGGCGTAAATGCTGAATTCCCCGCACCCGTCGATTTTCGCGGCATCGAACATTTCGTTGGAAATGCCCTGAAAGAACGTCTTCATAATGATTACGTTAAATGCCGACAGCGCCCCTGGAATCATAAGCGCCCACAGCGTATTTTCCAAGTACAGGGAGCGTACGACAAGATAATTCGGGATAAGCGGCGCGGAAAATACAAAGGTCACGATGACCCCTTTCAAAATCCACTTTCGCCAAGGCATTCCCGAGCGGGATAAGGCAAATGCAATCGACGAAGTAAACAGCAACGCGATGATGGTCCCGACCACCGTGATGTAAACGGTTACGCCCATGGCCCTCCAAAGCGATTCGGTCGAAAAAATCGTTTGATACACGGTAAGGCTGAATTGTTTCGGCCAAAAATAAACGAGCTTAGACTCGACATATTCGACCGAGCTGAGCGAGACGGCAACCAGATGAATGAGCGGAGCGAGCATCGAGAGGCTGAGTGCCACGAGCAGTAAATCGTTAATTAAATGAAACAGGCGATCCTTGCGGTAGATCGGCATGACGGTATCCTCCTATAGAAGCGCTAGTAGATGCTTTCCCCTGTCGTTTTTCTGCTGATGTAATTGAGACAGACAATCAGCGTAAGCCCGATGACCGACTTGAACATCCCGATCGCCGTTGTTAGGCTGAATTGAGCGCCGAGCAGTCCGATCCGGTATACGTACGAATCAATTACCTCGCCAACATCGCGGACAAGCGGGTTGATGAAGATGAGCACCTGCTCCACGTTCGAATCCAGAACGTTGCCGACGCGCAGGAGGAACAGGACGACAATCGCAGGCAGTACCGCAGGCAGCGTGATGTACCACATCTGCCGCCACCGGCCGGCGCCATCGACCATCGCGGCTTCGTACAAGTTCGGGTTTATTCCGGCAAGAGCCGCCAAATAAATAATCATGCCCCAACCGACCTCCTTCCAGATCCCGACCGATACGAGAATTCCGCGAAAATATTCCGGAACCGTCAAATAGTCGACCGTTTGAAGTCCGAGGTTTTTGACAATCGTGTTAAGAAACCCTTCCATCGACAACAGATTGACAAAAATGCCGCCAACGATGACCCATGACAAAAAGTGAGGCAAGTACAGCAACGTCTGCACCGATTGTTTCAGCCACATCCGTCTCATCTCGTTGAGCAGCAGCGCCAATACGAGCGGGGCCGGAAACCCGAATACGAGCGAATACAGGCTCAGCATCAAGGTGTTCGTCAAAATACGGTAAAATTCGGCGTACGTAAACATCGTCCGGAAATTGTCCAAACCGACCCACGGGCTGTCCCAAATGCCTTTGAACAAGTTGTATTTTTGGAACGCAATGATGTTGCCGCCCATGGGGATATATTTGAAAATGATAAAATGTATAATGCCTGGCAATGCAATCAACAGTAATACCAGCGCATCTGTACGGTAGACGCCTTTGCCGCTCAACATTTGGCAGCCCCCCTTTCCTCGAATGATTTCACCCTCACTATTAAGGCGGTGCCGACGGCGTTCAATTATCAGTTACGTCCCCGCCACCAAAACCTTATGATTACGAAATTGTCCCCTGCTGATCCACCAAATCCGGCCGACCTATAAGACCGACCGGTTTGCTCGCATTTACTTGATTTTGTTGAACTTCTTGTACCAGTCGGTAGCCTCTTTGATCGCGTCGTCGCCTCCACGGCGCTTCCAATCCTTCACGAAGTCGTCGAAGCCTTTGTCCAGGTCGAGTTTGCCAGTGATCACCTTCGAGAACATATCGAGGAACAGCGTACCGGCTACCGTGCCACCGGCCCCGAACAATTCCGGCTTTGCAATCAGCGTCTGCAACACCGGCATATGCATCGCTTCGTCTTTGATCAGCGAAGCGTTCGCCGCTTCGAGTCCTTTTTTAATGATCTCTCCATCCGGATCAGCGTCCAACACTAGCGGGTTTAAGCGGCCGTCCTTGCGTGGATTGATCGTCGAGGTAAAAAAGTTGTACGCGCTGTTATCTTTATTGGCTGGGCTCTTCAAGTCGAATTTCACTTTGCCGTTTTCTACCGCGTAGTTGTGTCCTTCAATCCCGTAAGCGAAAAATTTATCGGCCTTCTCCGACCAGGCCCAGTCCAAATATTGAATGGCGATTTCCGGATGCTTGTTTGAGGCCGGAATGACCCATACCGCGTTGATCCCATCGAATTCCAGTCCTATTCCATTTCCTTTCGGTCCTATAGGGCCGGGCAGCATGGAGATTTTGACGTTTTTCTCCGCGGTAAACATGGACGGGTTCCAGTCGGACGTGTAGGCCGGCGCGTCATGGGTCCAAGTGGCCGCTTTGCCTTGCTTGATGCCTGCTCGCCAATCCGCACTTTTATTCGTAAACAGGTTCGGATTGATATACCCTTTGTCATACAGCATCTTCCAAAATTGAATCGCATCTTTCATCTCCGGCTGGATCATATCCGGAACCAGCTGTCCGTTGCGGTATTTCCACGCTTTCGGATGGACGCCGAACTGGGCGAAAAACAGGTGGCTGAAGTCCAAATTTTCGCGAACATAAAATCCGTATTCGTCGTTCGGGTCGCCGTTGCCGTTCATGTCCTCTACCTTCACCGCTTCGTAAAACTTCAGGAGGTCGTCCACCGTTTTCGGCTGCGGCATGTTCAATTTGTCGAGCCAATCCTGGCGGACATAAAGGATCCGGGAAGTCGGCGCGGCGACAAAATAAGGGATCCCGAAGATCTTGCCGTCTTTCGATAATTTATCGTTGTCCCAAACCGCCTTCGGGATATTCTTCTTGATATTCGGACCGTACTTGTCGAGCAGCGCCGTCAGATCCTGGAACACGCCCTCTTCCACCGCACCCCGATGCATGCTCGAATTGATGCTGTCCGTATAGACCATATCCAATAAATCTTTGGATGCAAAACGTACCGTCATTTGTTGAATAAAGTCGTTCCCGGCACCGAGAAATTCATAATGCAGATTGAATCCCGACAGCCTGGACAGCTCCTTCCTGTAAATATCATTGTCGCCCTTGTATTGCATGGCATAGGGCGCGGACTGGTGCGACATCAGGATACTCAGCTCCTTCGGCGCAGCAGGCGTGTTCTTCGAGATATCCTCTCCTTTCACCCCTTTACTGTTACTGCTTTCACCGCTACTGCAGGCCGACAACACTAATATCGCCAGTAGGGCAGAAGCCATCGTGCATGAGACGATCTTTCCCTTTTTCATACTTATTCTCCCTTCGCAACAAGTCAGCTCCGTCCATATGGACGGCAGCGCTTTCACAATTTACTATAAAACTCGCAGAGTTTTCGTTCAATTATCACTTGAATTAAGAGTCAGGGAGGATAATGATAAGAAAAATAATCCTTTACTGATACATGTAAATGATAAATTGAAAAGGCGCCGCGGATTCGTTCCACGACACCTTATTCATCTACTCCGATAGGCTGCCGCTGCGAAACTTTCCGGGCGGCGTGCCGAAAAACTGTTTGAATGCGCGGGAAAAATTAGTCACGCTCGTATAACGGAGATTATCTGCGATAGCCTTGATCGGCATACTTGTATGCTCAAGCCACTCCTTCGCCTTATTCATCCGGTACTCCAGCAAATAATCGCTGAAAGTACGGTTAGTCTCTTCCTTGAATATCCGGCTCAAATGCTTGGGGGAGATATCGAACGCATCCGCCACGCTTTGCAGCGACAGATCGGTTATAAAATGCTCGTTTATGTACAGGAGCACCTGCTGAATAATTTTTGACTGCTTGCTGACCGACAACTTCGCCATATGCGTTTTGACCGCAGGGAACACCTCTCCAGCCAGCCAGCGCTCAACCTCGTGCAGCGTCTTCTTGCCGTAGAGGAGCTTGTAGACGTCGGCCTGCATAATTTCATTCAGTCGGCAACCCGTCCGGTACAGCATAAACTCCAGCTCGCCGAGCAAATAATAGAGCGCTCCAAACACCGCTTCGGTACTGTTGAAATAGGCTGGCGCCTGCTTGATCAACTTCGCCAACTGATTGTTCGCCTCCTCTACGTTGCCGTGGATGACGTTGTAAATGATGCTTTTCTGGCATTCCATCATAAATTCGCTGAATGCATAATCTTTGGGCGCAACCCGGTCTGCGCTGATGGTGACGTCGTGCCCCATCGTGAGCCGGTACCGGAGCAGCTCCGCCGCCTGTTCGTAGCTGGCATGAATATTCTCGTACCCTTGGCGCGCGGAGCTGACGCCTATCGTAGCCGTAAAGTGGAAATAATGCTTAAGATGATGCCGGAGCTCGTCCATTTTGCACTGCAGCCATTCACCCGTTTCAGTATTCGCCAATTTCATGCCGATAATGATAGCTACTTGTCCAGGGTGCGTAACCACGATGACGCAGGACATAGACTCGCCGATGGTTTCTTCAGCTGTTTTACCCATCGCGTAATGTATAAGCGTCCGATCATTTTCATTATATTTCTGGATAAAATCCGGGTTGTTGTCGACATCGGCGATGCACACGTAAAACCAAGAACCAATCTGTGGCAAATTGTACCGTTCCGTCTTCGTCTTCATGTCTTGCCCCGAAATCCCTCCCAACAAAAGCTGCTGGACGATGCTAGTTTTGAGATCGGACTCGTGCTCGTTTAGCTCCTTTTTGAGTTCCTGATTGCTTACGACCATTTGGTTGATCAACGCATCGAGTGCCTTTAGTCCGTCGGAGAACGCATTCGACTTGTCTCCGCCTGCGACTACCTTTTGCAGCAGCTGGGAGATCGGCGAATAGAGGCGGTACGAGCCGAATAAGGCAAATCCGATCCATAATGCTGCTATCACCGCGACGACGATAAGCGTAATTTGCTTGATGTTGTCGGACCTCTGCGTCAGCTCCTTGACCGGTGTCATGACGACATAAGACCAATCGTTATAATTGGAGCGCTGATACGACAAGCTGTACTCGCCGCCTTCCAATTCATAACTTCCGGTGAGCGGCTGCATCATGTCTCTCGTTTGGGCGCTTGCGGAGAAATTGGCTAGGCGGATGCCGATATCCCGTTTGTCCTTGCTGATGATAACGCTTCCGTTTCGATCGATGATAAAAATGCGGCTGCCGTTCCCCGGACTGAGGTTGCCAAGATAGTTGATGAGCTCATCGACATGGACATGCAGCACGAGAATGCCGTCCGTATAATCCGATTTGATCGGAACGGGCTGAAACAGCAGCAGATCGGGCTGGCCGCGGTAAGGGTCCGGGGTCACGATAAAGGAATAATTGTAGCGAGGCTGCGTTTGCCCAATGATCTCTTTGAACCGGGATTCGGAAAATTTGCTGGAGGCGTTGGCGTTGGAAAAGATGTAATTATGCTTCAGGTAAACCAGAGAAGCGCTGAATTTGATCGTGGAGAAGCTAACTTCTTTTCGAATTTCTTCCGTCATTTCGAGTGTTTGATCTAAATGGCCGATGTCCGGCCCCGATTCGACGGACCGCTCCAGGGAGGTGTTGGAGGCAAGTCGGATGGCGGTGATGTGCAGCGTTTTGAGCAAATTGTTAATTTGAAAATGAATCTGCTTTAGTGCGTCCGTATGGTTGCCGTTCACTTCCTCCTGCATGTTTCTTGCAGCCAGGTAAGAGGAGGAAAGCCCGAGGATGAGTACGGGCGTGATGCTGATGAGCAGGGAAAAGATCGTAAGTTTTCCTTTAAACGAAATCTTGTTGGCTGCGATCGATAAACGATTCACCTGTGCATCCTCCTCCGGTACTTCCGACTATTGCCTGGAGAGAAAGCGAAGCGCATTGGCTTTGCAAATATTGTAACGCGCGGTATCGGGAATATCTGCGGAAGCAAGTTGCAGGACTGTTGATTCGACAGTTTGGAGCGGATAACAAGAGCCGTATGCAATCGTTTCCTCCTCTCCCCGCTTGCAGAGTTCCGAGATCACTGCCAACGGACTATTACAGTGCCAGAGATCAATAAATACATTTTCTATTGAACAGTCACATGGCAAATGCCTTTTCACCTCAACCCACTCATATTCCCTTAAACCACTGATCATTAAAGGCACCTGTTTTGAACACATGATAATAAATTCGGCTACTTCATGGTATGCGAGTCGAGTTGACCGATACCTGGGATGTTCTAGCCGTTCATCTAACAGACGAAAGCAGATTTGAACGGGAAGCCTAAGCGAACGGGCAGTTCCAACCATCTCGAAAACCTCAGGATCGCCAAGTTTATAATCGTGATAACCTGGAACCAACCGAATACCGCAGGCACCCGATCGTTCAGCCCAAATCAATTCCCGCTGCCATCCCGGTTCCGCCGGATTGAGTATAATGAACGGATGAAGTCGTTCGTCCTGCTCCGTTTCTCTAATCAAAGCTTCGTTTCCTAAACGTGTATCGTGGCCAAAAATGGAGTTGATGTGGCTAACGCACAACCTTTCAAGCGCTAGTCGATCGGCCATTGTTGACAGATCTGCCATCGTAGCCCGCGTCGGAAGTCGAAACGGCCATTGACCGAGAAAAACTGTCAGATCAATAGGGCGGAGTTCTCTAAACGGATTGAATAAGAAATTACTCATTTTTTTACCTCCGCAAGCAATCGTTTCATATTTCCACCGGTAACCAATTCGAACGCTTCAGCGGATAAATTAGCTCCCAAAACCTTTCCTAAATTACTTGCAAGGCAGGCAGCAAGGTCGGAGCCGAAAATAACGCGTTCCGCTCCCAGTCGATCGACTGCAATCGCGACTTCGTTCGCTCCAATTGGTGTTCCGGATGTGTCCGTATATATATTGGGGTAAGGGGCAACCGTATTCATCGCACTCTCAACTTGACCGCCCATGTGGGCCATAATAATTTTTGCTTCAGGATAATGGGCGGCCAAATCGGCCACATGAGCGGCTGTAGATTCATAGGGAAGTTGATCGAACGTTTTGCGGAATGCATGGATTAGAATTGGCGTCTTGTAGTGAATGGCCATTTCGATAAAAGGAAAAACTGACGGTTCGTTGCATAATGTAGCCACCCATAGTTTAAGGCCTATCATACTGCCGTCTTCTATCCTCCGCCTAAAATCAGTTAATGCCTTCTCTCCATGCTTTGGATTTACATAACAATAGCCCTTAACCCTGTCAGGATTTTTACGAATTGCTGAAACCATGTCATCATTGGCATTGCATATCTCTTCAAAAGTAGGATAATGGGTTGAAAAGCCGCAAAGATTGCTGCCGATAAACATCCGGATGCCTAGGCGGTCACCTTCAAGAAACGCTCTCGGATCTATGTCGGAACCTATTACATGAATATGTGCATCAATCACTGGAATCCTCTCCCCAAGCTCATTTCCTTACAATCTTCTTCCAATCTGGACAATGCCTCTTCGATATCGGATTCGTGGTGACTAAAGTTCACATAAGATACATCATACAGGGAAACCCGATATTTATAGGCTAATCTGAAAAACTGTTGCAACGTCCCTTTTTCCGAGCCGGGCTTTTGCATAAATTGAGGAGCCGGCCAAAAACCGCGGAGCTCAAGCGGAATATCGTATTGCGCAAACATTTGGTTTAACCTTCCCCACATTAGCTCTCCAATGCGCCACAAATGGCCAACAACGTCTTGTTGGTTATATATCGATATACAGCATTTTGCAGCCGCAAGAGATAAGGCCTCCCCTCCGAAGGTAGAAGAGATAACCGCTTTGGAAGCCGATCCGTCCCCTTTGTTACATGAATCCATCACTTCTTTGCGACCAAGATATACCGACAACGGCATGCCGTTTGCAATCCCTTTACTAAATACCGCCATGTCAGGCACGACCTCGAAATACTCCTGTACGCCACCGAGCGCAATCCGAAAACCGGTTACAATTTCATCGAAAATAAGCAAACTCCCGTGTTTTTGCGTGATATCGCGAATAGCCGGGTAGAACGTTTTACCTTCTGCAATCAAAGGATAATTCGCGGCAATTACAACTGCGGCAATTTGTCCATGATAGTTCTGAAAAATCTGTTCGATGCCTTGCTGATCATTCCAAGCAGCATAATGATGAAGCGAGCTTATCGAGCTTGGCACTCCAGGGACCTTGCCGGCAGCTTGTCCGGGGAGTAACGCCCCTCCGTCGGCCAAACTATTTAACCAGCCATTATATCCGACATGGATAATGTGGTCTCGTCCTGTGAAATGTCGAGCTATCCGAATGACAGCAGCAATTGCTTCTCCTCCGGTCTTCAAAAATCTGGCTTGTTCCGCGCAAGGAATGCTCTGGCACAGCATTTCCGCCACCTCGCATTCCAACGGATGGGGATGACCAAAGACAATACCTTTCAATAATTGTTCCATAATGGCTTCGTTAAAAGCGGGAAACTGATAACCAAGCGTTACCGGGCCAAGCCCGTTGCGAAAATCGATATATTCATTTCCGTCAGCATCCCAAACCCGGCATCCCTGGCCTTTAACAATAACTCCGGGTTCTTCGGGACTCAAGGAAGGTGCTTTTGAGGCTGTGCTTGATCCCCAAGGCATTACTTGATTCAAACGCCTCGTCCATTCTATTGATTTTGCTTTTTCCAATGAATTCTGCCTCCAATATTACGTAGTGTAAATATGTACCTACCCAATACCATACCTATTCCGTACGTATTCCTAAAAAATAACCGCCAGCGTAAGACGTGTCGGCCTCGGAACAATGGTTTCAACGGATTTTACTATTGCTTTTACAGATCGAAAATTCAGAGATGGCTTTGTTCTGGCTTGGTTGGAAGAGCCCGAGGAAACGACAGCAACATTGGAACAACTGTGGTAGTAAATGAATGCTGTTATGTCCTTGCAAACAAACCGTTCCAAACCTAGATAACAGCTTCTGCGATTTCAATAGCATCCTTATCGTTCAGCACCGGGCTAATCGGCACGAACACCGTGCGCGGAAGCAGATCAACGGCGCGCGGACACATGTTTCCGGTGTATTCGATCGGGCTGCTCGACCTTCTTCTGCACGTCCGCGCCGTAATACCGGAACGGGGATTGCGCTTCGATAACTTTCGCAAGCGCTGCGGCTTCCCCCGGTCACATTACCGTCGCGCCCGGATAGTTCGGCGGCAGCGGCTTGCTCCGCACAGGCGTTCCTCCGTTGATAGCCAGATTTTCCATGGATATTTTAAGTCCTTTCGCTTCGCTCAAGGCACAAAACACAATCGTTTTGTACCTTGAACGATTTTATAGATTTACAGGATATCGCGCTATATTTATTTAAACCATCATAACAATCATTTCTTCCCGGGTAATCGAACTGTTAGGAGCGAACCTTCCTCCACGCTATTGACAAATCCCGCTGCCGCCGCTGAAGGCTCCTTACCAGAATAATTCGGCCTGCTCGGCGAGTTGTCGACAACAAAATGAATTCGATAAGTCTTACTTGCAACACCGTCTTCAGCCGTTACTGTAACCGTCGTAGTACCGGGAAGCGAGCTCGCCGGGCTGACAACAACCGACGCACGATCGTCTTCGGCAATTGCGTTCACGTTCGGAACCGTCTGCGTCCCTTTTGCAAGATGCACGGTGTACGCTTTACGGTCCGCTGTAAATCCCGTTACCGTTACGCTATTTATCTGCAAGTCGCTTAAACGGGCGTTGCTTGACTTCTCCCTGACCGTCAAGGTGAAAGAAGCGGACTGATACGATCCGTAAGTCGCCGTAATGACAGTATTTCCAGCCGCCAACGCTTCGACTGCCCCGGAATACGTGACCGCAGCAACATGAGGATCGCTGCTCTCGTACACCGCCGATTCCGTCACATCGACGATACCGTGGCTGCTGGCCACATACAAGGAGATTTGCGCATGCTCATGAACTGTCATCGGTGAACGAAGACCCTCCATCCTCAATTTGCCGTCTTCCAGTACTGAAACCTCGATGACAGCCGTTTTTCCGCCGAAGGATGCCGTAATATTGGCTTTGCCCGATCCGACAGCTGTAACAAGACCATTATCGACAACAGCTACGGCGATGTTGCTGCTTTGCCATACGCCAGGCTCGTAAGTAACATCGCTGACGGTAAGATTGCTGTACTTCGCAGTTGCGGCAAGCCGAGCCGTGTCCCCAGCCAGCAGCGTCATTCGATTATCGTTCAAATCTTCGGAATCCAGCGAGATGGACTCGACAAAGGGAATGTACGCATGCATATCCGTTTCCACATTTGCGATTTTAAAAGTGTTGGCGCCCGTCCACTTAGTGGCGGGATAAAATGCCAACTCCGACGTTCCGTCCGGATAAACGGTAAAACCGGGTTCGCTCTCAATGCGGATGACCGTCTTCCCGTTTTCCGTCAGCACATCGTCAATCTTGTAGCCGCCGGACGTTCCGTCCGGATGAGTGACAATGACGGTTTTGCCTTTTGCGCTGAGAGGCACAACGGATGATGTCACGAAAGCATTGTACGCATGGCCCGAAACTTTGCGGTATACGCTGTCAACAACTCCAGCCGCCGTGCCTTCGCCACTCACTTCCGTATCCCCGTAAACGAGGCTTGTTCCGTCGAGCAGTACCATTTTTGTGACCGTGCCGTTTTCGAGCCTTATGAAGCCCATCTTCCCTTCAAGACGGATATTGCCGACTACAAGCGGACTGTTGCCGTACGGCGAGCTTAAAATAATATCCGTCGTCGTTCCGTATGCTACGCTCACGGCAACATCACCGTCCTGAGACTGGTCAGGCTGCAATTTTGTCACCTGCTCGATTTGACCGGCGCTCCCCGCCGCATAAGGCTCAAGCGCAGTGATGAACGTGCTTTTCAAATTCGTCCCTTCCCGGCGAAGCACCATCTTGGGCATCGTATATGGAGCGTTAGCGGCAGTCGTATCTACTTTTTCCGTTCGTGTCTTGAACAACGATGGCGCCCTGCCCATAAACAACTCATTGCTTCCGGGATCCGTCACTCCCACGATCTTCATTCCCACTTTATGGACGCCGCTCTCTTGAGTAGAAAGCGTCATTTCATACTTTCCGTCAGGAAGCTCTGCCCGGTTTACGTCCTTAACGTGCATATACGCATAGTAATGCCCCTCGGCGTTGCCTTGTTCCGTACTCGTTTCCGGCTCGACTACTTGCGTTCCCGGCGGAAGCAGATAAGGGCCGTATGGTTGCATCTCGATATCGGTTGTAAAGGAAGCTTCGCGACTGGCATCGCCCTGCAGCGTATACTCATGACGGCTTCCGCCGCTGACACGGAACAGATCAAGCACATAGCCGTCTTGCGTTCCCGGAAAAGCGATATACCACGGCTCGCGATTGTATTCGCTGACTTCGTTGTAAGCATTTTTCTGATCGGCTTTCATTACTTGCAGCGAATCGTCAACCGGAGCGTAAACTTCCAGGTTTCCCCCCAATTTGCCCCTTGACAAAGCCATATCCTTGCCGTCGACCACTATGGTATTATGAGCTAAAGTAGAATTGGTCCACGAGCGGTACTTGGTGTACGTATAACCCAGATCCGGAAGCAGTTCCTGGCCTTTGGCATAGAAAATCAAATTGAGGGGATCCCACTGATTATGGCCGTATTTCGGTCCGAACGTCATATAGAGCTGGGATTGATTCTGATCCTCCCCATTTTTGGTCATCCGGGCGATGCCTGCAGCAGGCAACAGGAACGAACCTGCGGACAAATCCGGTGAAGCGGCTCTTTGCCAGGCCCACGTGTCCTGGATCGGCAATACGTGCCCGTCAGGATAAACAAGCGTGTTTAAAATTCGCTTCGATTCCGCAAAAAACGGAAATTGCTCCATTAAATCTAGATTACTTACCGGAATTCCCGTGCGCTGGGATACATATCCCGGGGGATCGCTCCAGCCCTGCAGCAGGTCCATGGCGATTTCCATGCCGACTGTACTTTGACTATGATAGGAATACGTAATCTCTTTCCAGAATCCGTCATACAAATAATGATTGGTCCCATAGCTGCGAATCCGTTCGATCGCTTCATGCACATAGTCCTGGTAATCGATCGCTTTTCCTATCCGGATAAGGCCGAGCCAGACGTTATAATCCATGTTGGTATTCCATTTCATGTAGGAACGCACAAATTGTACCGAAGGCTTGAACATTTTTTCTACGAGTTTGCTTTGCAAATCGACTCCCTTATGGAAAGAGAGAATGTCAAGCGCATCCGTTTGTTTGAGCTTCGCATAAACTTCGGCTAAATCCCCCGCCAGGTTGAGATCCAGATGGTACCACCAATTCCAGTTCCCGCCCCAGTACGGATTAGGAGGAGCAGCTGACGGGCTTAAAGGCGCGATATTCCAAATCGTATCGTATACCGGAACGTACCCATCGTAAACCTCTGCAAAACGGGCAAGCAGACGGGCTGCTCCGAGCGGGTCCGTAACGACCAATCGTTTCATTTCCTTGATTACGTATTCCCGCTGTTTGTACCAAAGATGTGCCGTAATAAAATACCGTCGGCCTGCTTCATCTTCATAGTACGGATACTCGACAAGCTCTCCTTTTGCGTTGAAAACTTGAAGCGATTTATTTTCCGGATACTGGCTGTTCGGATAAGTAAGCTGGCTGTACTTGCTTGTCAATTGATTCGGGTAGGCGGGATTCCAATCAAACAGCTTTTCGGGCGTAAGATCCGGCCTTTCGGGAAGTCCGGCCCAATAGATGCCCGCCTGCTCGGGAATCATGTCCAGCAGTCTCTGCACTTCCGCAGATGGCTCGGAAGGCGTTACCTCCGTTTGCGCAGGCAAGGAAGGAACCCAGCCGTAAGCCCGTTCCCCGGCTTCGTACACATGCTCGCTGTCAAACGCGACAACGGCCATTCTCGCCTCGCTCTCGCCTTCGTTTGCCAAAATGATCTCCAGTTGATATAAGCCGGATTCCTCCATCCGCGGATGCTTAAAGCCGATTTCGAGCCGATCATTTCGGTAGGCAAGCTGCACATTGTCGACCGGCAGCATTCTCCCCGCAGGCGATCTCCATTTCAACTGCAGACTGCCGGCACCCTCAGTAAGAACGCTTCTCGGCAAAGAAAGCTTTTTCTCCGAAAAGCTTTGATATAGTAAACTTATCTCATCCGAATACAAGGGAATAATCCCAACATTCCCCAATGAATCCGCTAATTCTCCAGGAATTTCATCGAAAAACAGCCGGCCCATTCTTCCTTGATCGGTTACAGACATATACAGCATATACACGCCCGGCGTTTCGTTATCCGTGAAAGTCGAATTCCGCAGAGGAACCCATGAGCTTAGCGGCTGCACGCCCGGCCTGTGACGTAAGACATTCACCCCCCACTCTTGCCCCGGAAGAATCTCATCGACGCCCAAAGAAGCTAAAGGAATCGCCACTTCCGCCGTCCATTCTTGAGTGCCTTGATGACTCGCGACGACAGCATCACGGATCGCAATAACCTCCCCGTTCAAATCGGTTCGGCCGGGTCCCAGATGCGTTCTCAGCTTGTGTTGCTGATCTTCGGCTAGCATTACGATCAAGTCGAAATATTTGCCGGATGACAGGTCGGGACGAAGCACCACTTCGAACCCTTCGGACAGCAGTTCTTCCCCGGCGTCTTTCTTGCCGCCTGTAATGCCGATGTAAATCGTACCAGAATCGTAAGTTATCTTTACGTCCGTTTTCGGATCGGCCGTATCATTATTGAAGGCGGTTACAAAGTCATTGAGCTTAAGCGCCTGATTCCAGACCGAGTCGTTCATCAAACCGTCGATCGTAATCGTCCCGCCAGCCGGCTTCGCTACTCCCCATTTATTTTGAAATAGTCGAATGTCGTCGGAGCCTTCCAATTTGTCCGTAACTGCAACCGTTTTCTCTGCCTGTTTCACCCTGCCCGCTACGTTGACGGTGACGCGAATAACTGCTTCCCCGATTCCTTTGGCCGTTATCAAGCCGTATTCGCTCACTTCCGCGACACTCGAATTCAAGCTTTCAAATTGAACAGCGGCATTCTTCAATTCAATAGGATTGTTCTCATCATCGTACCCGTTGACTGCTGCAAGCGTTCGGGTTCCCAGCGCCAGCGGGGATTTCTCGATAGACATCTCCACGTTGTCCAGGTAACCGGAGATCACATAAACGGACACTTCCGTCTCAAGCGCTTCTCCTCCGAGAGTGACCGTAACCTTAACGCGTCCCGTCCCCGGGGCGAATGCAGTTATCCGGCCATTCCCGTCAACGGTAACGATATTCGGATCGAGGCTCTCGTAATCAAAGACGGCAGCGGATAAATCCGCTTCCTCCTCGTCGCTCATCGTCCCGCTCACCTCGATCTCAGACTGTTCGCCTACGGCAAGCAGCGGAACGGCGAGCCCAGCGGATACGGACATAAGCTCGGATGGCAGCTTTTCCAGTATCAATTGTCTGGGAAACAGCTGGTACCAAGTCGCATTTTCATTTTTGCCGACAAGCGTGATCGTCAGCACATGTTTGCCAGCCGATAGATTCATTTTGCCCATCGTTTGAGTCGGTCCAAATACAACTCCCGAGGTCGGGTCGTAGAAATCATATTGACCAAGCACCTGACTGTCCAGCTTCAACTCGCCGATGCCCTGCCCTTTGCTTAGACTGCCGTTAAATCGAACCTCATAAGTGCCCGGTTCCGGCACGGGAACCTGAATTTGCCGGAAATGCGTATTTACGGCGTTCGTATTCATACTGACCCCATATGTACCTTGCCATCTGGCTGCCGGAGCCGCACTGGGCGAACCTAGTAATTCCCATCCTTCCGGCGCTGTCGTCGGCGCTCCCGCGTTGCCAAGTGTCTGGAACTTATAGGTGTAGATAACCGCATCCGCCTGCACCCGTGCGCCTCCAGGCAAATAGCCCAACAGCAAGCTGAAAATGACGGTTAGAACGAAAGACATCTTACCCGGCTTGAAACTGCTCTTTTTCGAAACCACTGGAAGGTCATCTATTCTCAATCAAAACGACTCCTTTATAAAAGAATTAACGTTCAAGTTGATCCGGCCATTACGGTAACCCTTGACCCACTCCGTAATGGCCGGTTGCTTCGTAAATTAAAGCTTGCAGCGATTCCAGATTGCTTTCATATTTTCGCCAAAAACGGCTTTTTTCTCTTCCAACGACAAATTGGCGTAGGCCAGCCAACCGAACTGCGGACGAGGATCTCGCATCGGCGAATCGGTTCCGAAAAACACCTTATGCGCACCGGCCTCTCGCACCAAATATTCAATCGCTCCCTGTGTAACCGTTGTATACGTTAATTGCAAGTAAACATGTTCGTACTTTTTGGCGACCTCCGCATATAATTCCGCGATTTCAAAGCTTCTGGCCGCATGGTCCATAAAGATGGCTACATTCGGATACAGCTGCGCAAGCCGTTCGATTTGATCGGTATAAGCTTGATCGCTTTGACCTGCGGGATCAATCAGCGCATATAGACGGTGTTCATTGGCCAGCTCCCACCAAGGCGCGTACACAGGGTCCGTATACGGGATATGCGACAGATGAAAGTAAGGCTTAATTCCTCGGAAGCCTTTCTCGAGATGCCAGATCCGGGCCGTTTCCGCCACATTCTCAACATAGTTGGGATCGATGACGACGTATCCTTCCACGATCTGGGGATATTGCTCCCTTGCCTGTTCCAGCACTTGATTGCCCGCTTCCGAATCGCCGCCGTTAATGCCAACCCAAGGAGCTATCGACATTTTACGGATGCCCATTTTCTTGTACAGCCCTACCATCTCATGGATATCGCCTCTCAGCATCGGATACCCGCTTCCTGTCGAGCCTCCTTCCTCGATTAAATGCGTATGCGAATCGTATACCTCAATCGAAAGCGGCTCTCCCTTCGAAGCTTCGAGACTTACGGTATCCTGATCCGGAATTCGTGCTGCGGGAGGATTCACATTCAGCCACGCAGCCAGATTGCCTCCGGCAATGCGCTGTTTGTCCTCCCACGGGATATCTGCATAGTCGATTAGCGCACGAGCCGCTCCGGCGCTTCTGCGCGGCATGTTACTGCCAAAAAATAATCGCTCGGCACCGTAACGGGCATACATCGTTTCGATGATCCGATTGCTCTGAAGCCCTGAAAAATCTACACACAGATTGCTAAACTCATCCATTAACGGGAACAACCTTCTCTCTTGGCTCCAGTACAGCCCTTGCAGCAAAACAAGCAGATTCCTGTGATGATTCAACAGCATGGTCAACTGATTCATTGGGGCTTCCAAGGCATCCAATAGCAGCGGGATACGTTCCCGCTCCAACATGCCGCATAAGGAACCGATCGTTCGCGGATCAAGATCGAATTGATGACTGGCGGGAAACAGTTTGACCGCGCGAATATCGTGCTGCCGCAGCTGCTCCAGCAAGCTTTCCGCATCCATAAAATCGCCGGCGTGCTCCGGAAGCGCTGCCCAGCAGCCGAACAGACGCGGGCTTTTGGCCAACTCTCGCTCCAGCAGCCCGTTTCCGTACCGCGGTGAATGCGAACGGGCCATGCCGTGGTAAACGAGCGCCCCGGCGATCCCCGCCCGATCCAGCTCGTCAACGATCCGCTCCGTTTTCCATAGCTGTTCGCGATGCTTGTAGGCGCTTTTGCCTACATAAACCGAGCTGTCAAAAAATTGAAGCTGTTGTGTCACTGTAATCTCTCCATTCCTTCTGTCCTAAATAAACTCATTCCGTTTGCGGTTGACGATAGACGATCGCCGCCGCTCCCGCACGTTCATCCACTTCCTCGGTTCCAAACGCTTGCTTCCATGGCTGCATACATAAAAACTGGTTGAGCGGGTGCATCATTGAACGACTCATCCTTTAATCGACCCAAGCAAAAACCCTTTCATGAAATGCTTTTGCAAAAACGGATATATCGCAATAATCGGCAGAATCGTGACGACCACCGTCGCCATCTTGACCGTCTCCGGAGGCAGCCGCTGCATTTGGTACTGGCCCGCCAACTGCAGCTCGGTGCTGACGTTCGGCGTAATAATCATGCTCCGAAGCACGACTTGAATCGGCTGCAGCTCTTTATCCGTAATAAACATGATCGCATGAAAATACGTGTTCCAATGATTAATTCCATAGAATAAGCCAAGCGTAGCCAATATCGGCATCGACAACGGAAGTACGATTTGCAATAAGGTTCGGAGCTCACCGCAGCCATCCACCCGCGCGGCTTCTTCAATCTCTTCGGGCAGTCCTTCAAAGTATGACTTCATAATCAGCATATTGAAGGCCGAGACAAGACCGGGAATAATGAGCGCCCACAAAGTATTGTTCATTCCCATCGAACTGACGATTAGGTACAAAGGAATCAATCCGCCGGAAAACATCATCGTGAACACAATCATGAACAAGACGTGATTTCTGCCCGGGATCTTTTTCTTGGAGAGTGGATACGCCAGAAGCATGGTCACAAGAAGATTCAGGAACGTCCCGCAAACCGCAAGAAGAACTGTCACTCCGAGCGCACGGGGAACTCGCGGACTACTCAAAATTTGCTTGTAAGCGTCCAAAGTAAAGCTCTTGGGCAGCATAACGAAGCCGCCGTTCTGAATCACTTCAATGTATGGCGTTACCGACATCACCACCACATAGTAGAGGGGAAACAATGTCGTTAAACTGAACAGACTCAGTACGGCAATGAACGCTGCGTCAATAACCCGGTCCGTTTTGGTTGGTTTCAATACGATGGACATCATTAACTCCTCCTACCATATCGATGATTGCCCTAATTTTTTGGCCAGTTGGTTCGCGCCGATCACGAGGATCAAACCGATAATCCCTTTAAAAATGCCGACGGCGGTCGCCACGCTAAAATCGAATTGCTCCAAACCTCGTCGAAACACCCAAGTATCGATAATGTCCGCAACCTCATAGACTCTGGAATTATAGAAAATATAAATCTGCTCGAAACCAGCATCCATAATATGACCGATCCGTAAAATCAACAATAGAACGAACACATTCGCCACTCCGGGCAACGTGACATGCCAAAGCTGCCGCCAGCGTCCTGCTCCGTCTACTACGGCCGCTTCATAGAGATGGGGATCTATCGTCGCGAGTGATGCCAAATAAATAATCGCCCCAAACCCTGTATTCTTCCAAATATCCGTCGAAATCAGAATGCTCCTGAAATATTCCTTGGAAGACAGAAAATCTACCGTCGATCCTCCGAAATCGCGAATGACCTGATTGACGAGCCCGGAATCCGGAGCCAAAAAGGAAAACGCCAGTCCGTAAACGACAACCCAGGAAAGAAAATGTGGCCCGTAAGTAATCGTCTGGATCGTCCGCTTGAACCATCGAACGCGTATTTCATTCAATACAAGCGCCAGCGCAAGATCCGGGAGCATATTGAAGAAGATCCGATATACGCTGATCACTAGAGTATTGCGCAGCGTTTGAACGATGTCGGGGCTTTCGAATATCGTTCTGAAATGCTTCAGTCCCGCCCAGTCGCTGTCCCAAATTCCTTTTGCCAAATTGTAATCTTTGAAAGCAATAATCAGTCCGCCCATCGGACCATAATGAAAGACGATAAAATATAGGATCCCTGGCAGCATCATGAGGTAGTACCAGCGATACCGGTAAAGTATGGTTGCCATCCGTGTCTCACTCCGCATTTATTGTGAGAGGGGAACGTTCCCCGTTCCCCTCCACGTCAAATTGTTCTTTATTTGGCTAGAGGGGATACCCAATCATTGACATTAACGCCGGTTGCCTGCGTTTGCTTCACGTACGCGTTATACAAATCGTTGGCGCCGTATTTCGTCAGGAACTCCTCCAACAGCTTCGTCCAATTCGGATACTTGTCTTTTTCGAACAAATACTGTGCTTGAATTTCCGCCCGTTTTTTCGCAAAGGAGCCGAAGTCAAAGCCTTCCGGCGGAATATAGCCGGTAGCCGTTTGCAAGATTCCGTAATTATTGATCACTTGCATGATCTCCCGATCCCGGTCGCTCATCGTCGGATCGATCACATCCAGACCGAGCGGCTCCGCGTAGCGCTCCGGCGTCATGGCATGCCAGGCAACAAGGAAATTACCTTTGTTGATCACATCCTCCTTATACGCTTTGGGGATCAACGTAATTTTATTTCCGCTACGCGTATAATGTTTGTTCTGGATTCCATAATGGGTCATCAAATAGCCTTCTTCGCTAAACAGCCAATCCACGATTCGGGTAATTCGATCGATTTTTTCAGGCGACTTCTCGACCGTTCTTTGGGAAATCGACCAGCTGTACCCCGGCTCGATTTTCAAATTTACCGGGTTTTGCGGGAACGGGTTAAACGGCCGCAAATCCGCTTTTGGATACAACTGCTTCAATTGATTCAAATAGCTGTTCGGATTCGAATCGAGGGCAAACTGTGCGGCTTCTCCCCAGATGATGCCAATTTTCCCTTGCGCGAATTTTTGCGCAACTGCCGCATTATTACTCAAGAACCAGTCCGGATCCACATACCCTTTATCCAACCATACCCTCAAATCATCCAACACGTCTCCAACGACCGGATCGGTATAAGCCGTTCTGAAATTTTTCGTCTTCGGATCGACAAACATACTTTGGTACAAGCCACGATGGTTATATTGCGGGAAAAACGGGCTCACCGTTGTCCCATTGCCGGCTACGGAAAAGCCGTACGTATCTTTTCGTTTATTGCCGTCCGGGTCATCTTCCGTGAACGCGCGAACTACTTTGGTAAGCTCTTCATAGTTCGTAGGATATTTCAATCCCAGCGTGTCAAGCCAATCTTTGCGGATAAAATACGATGTCGTAGCTTTTGGATTGACAGGAACATATCCGCGGGCTGTCGTACCTTTCTTGATCTGATACTTGGCCAGCACTTCAGGCGTTACCCATTTGAAGAAATTGGGCATCTTCTCCGGGCTCATCGCTTTTCCCATTTCGCCCATCACGCCGTCGGCGAACAATTGGACGGTGGAGGTGCCGGTGACGACCATCAAATCCGGCGCTTCGCCGGAGGAGATTTTCAAGTTCAATCTCGTATTGAACTCATCGCCGAACGGCAGCGTGTCGAAGGAGATGGATACGTTAAACTTCTTCTCCAAATACGCTCGTACAAAGTCGTCGTCTCCTCTGGGCATGACCGTGTCCGCATTGCCCGGGAAGAAAAAAGACAGCTTCATATGCGCCAGCTGTTCGACACCCCCGACGCTCGCTTCCGGCTTGGGCGAGCTTTCGCCGCTCGAACCGTTATTGCCGGAAGTCTGACATGCCGTAATGGCGGTGATACTAAGCGCTAGCCCCGCTAGTAAGAACGCTTTCATCTTTTTCATATTTCGCTCCCCTTCACTGTTTCTTTCCTACGCTTCTAATCTTAAAGCCAAATATAAAAATAGTGAATGAACGCTCGTTAGACGTTCATTCACTATTCTCAGTTTTCTTTATCGCAGCATTCCATATATTCAGATTTGATTCACTATTTTCGCCTGTACTCGGAAATGGTCACACCGGTTATTTTCTTGAACACCCTTATAAAATAATTCGGGTTGGCATATCCGACCCGATCGGCGATTTCTTCGGTGGATAACCGGTCGTCCAAAAAGAGCTCCTGCGCTTTTTCAATCCTGTATTTCATTAAATAATCCGAGAAAGAGCTGCCCGTCTCCTGATGGAAGCGCTGGCTGAAATAGTTTTCGCTTAAACTGACATGCCGGGCAACCTGCTCCAAACGCAAAGGCTGACGATAGTTCGCCTCGATAAATGCATAGGTTTTCATGATCCAGCGCTTTTTCTCCTTCTGCTCGCCGACAACCGCTTGCCCGGCCTGAAGCACCTGAATCAAAATTTGCAGCAGCTCATCCTTGGATGCGGTATGCTGCAATTGCTTCAACTGCTCGTTTACCTCGGGAAAATCCTTGTTTTGGCGAATGAGGTCGATCTGATATTTTTCCATCAGCAAATCGAACAGCTTCTGAGCGATCATTTGCGCAAACCGGGCAGCCTCCTGTAGGTTCACTTCAGTCAATACGGATTGAAACTGCAGACGAATCCATGGATACAGCTGGTCAAGCTGCTCGTTGCCGAGCATATTCTTGACCTGATGATACAGTCCGATCCATTCCGTTTCAGAAAAGCTTCTCAATTCGGGAAGATCCTCGTACCAAAAAACGTCTTTCTCCTGAGTATCATTCGATTCAAGCGCTTTTGCGGCCTCGGCTCGTCCTGCGGGAAGGCTTGCCAATTGACGGAAGCCTTTGCTTAAACCGCAAGAAAGCTCTGTGTTCAAGCTGTCTTTGGCGGTGCGCAGCACCTCCTCCACGATTTTCCCGGCCTCCTGCTTGGCTGCAGCCAACGGTAAATCGTTCATTCGGATAAAACCAAGATACGTCCCGGCTTCGAAACCGATTAAACAGGCATGAAACCGCTCTAACGTTTCTTCCAGCAGCACCGACAACGCTTTGCTTTCTTGCTCCGGTCCCTTATCCGCTGCAGCAAGCTCACGGAAGGAAAGCCAGAAGAATACGTGCCGATTGCCGGCAGCCGTCCCGAAACGATCGAATAGCAGCGGGATTTCATTCGACAGCAATGCTTCGTTTCGCCATATTTCATGCCCGGATTGCCGGGTCAGAAATAAAAGCTTCTGCTTCTCCTGCAACATCAACGAGACGGGGGCTTCCTCACGCTTCATCGCCGGGTAGTTCAATGCATTCAGCACGCGCATAAGCTCGTCCGCTTCCAGCTCATGCTTGATCAAATAATCCCGGACATTCAGCTGGATCGCTTTGCGTGTATACTCAAAATCTTCATAACTGCTTAAAATGACCACATGAACATGCGGATAATATTTTTTCAATTGCGCGATCAAGCTGATGCCATCCATTCTGGGCATGCGAATGTCGGTCAGCAAAATATCCGGACACCGCTCTTGCACGGCATCCCAGGCTTCCTCGCCGTTTTTATAGGCGCCGATGATTTCATACCCGTTTTGTTCCCAATTCACGATGGACTGCAGCCCGACTCTGACCAGCTTCTCGTCATCCGCGATCATAATCGTTCTCATGCGCTGTTCGCTCCCCGCTATGTTCAATCCACGGCAAGACAAGCTCCACCCTCGTCCCCTCATCTTCCGTGCTGTCGATCAGGACGCCATAATCTTTTCCGTAATGCAACTGGATTCTGTCATGAATATTTTTTAATCCCAGATGTTTTTCTTCCTTGTCTCCGTGTATGATTTCGCGAACTTGCCGCAATCTTTCGCCGCTCATGCCGCTTCCGTTATCCGTTACGACCAGATGCAGCCGATTCTGCGTCCCGAATGCGCGCAGATTGATTTCTCCGCTCCGGCTGGCTTCGGAAATCCCGTAAATGACGGCATTTTCTATAATCGGCTGCAATAAAAATTTCAACATGCGCAGCTCATAAAGCGGCTCCGGTATATCTACGGTTAACGTAAATTCCTGGTATCGAACCTTTTGTATTTTCACATAAGCATTCAAAATGTCCAGTTCATCCCGAACGGCAACCAGTTCGCCCGGTGAGCGAATCGAATATGAAAGTAAACCGGACAACGAATCAGCTATTTCTTTGATGTTGTCCTGTTTTTGGATGATCGCCATCCAGCGGATCGTGTTCAATGTATTGTAAAGAAAATGGGGGGTAATCTGGTTTTGCAATACCCGTATTTCCGTTTCCTGTTTCTTCTTCTGCGTCGTTATGACTTCGTGGTTGAGCTGATGAATTTCGTACAACACGGAAATGAACGTATCGTTCAGCTCCGTCACTTCCCGCGCGCCGCGGAACCGTTTGAGATGACGGGGCTCGGTCCCTTTCACTCCTTGCTTCATATTGCGCATCAATTTTTTGACCGGGATGACGATATCCATGGCGAGCAATTGCGTAACGGCCAAGCCGAGCAGCACGCATACGAACGCGACTATGATCGAAGCAAAGACCGCTTTTTCGATCTGGTCGTTCAATTGCTTCAGGGGAATCGTCGTTTTCAGGGTCCAATCGTAACGATGGCTGAGCATCTCGGTAACCAATTGAGGCGCATCTTTTAAGGCGGCGGTATTTCCTGCGCTTAGAATCAGCTTCTTTTCCGGAGAATGCAGTTCGAATAATGCCGTTTTGCTGATTTTCGTTTCCTCCAGCGTACGCATGAAAATATCCGGCTCGATGACAAAAATAATTTGTGCGATTTTATTGTATCTTTCCATATGGTTGATGTTTCGGCCGAGCAGGATGGCTCGTTTGCCGGACTCGTTTGCCGCCGCCAGCTCCCAAATCACGCCGCCTCCGCCCTCTTCGACGCTGCGGAAAAACTCGCCGTTCTCCCGCCGCAGAAGCTCCGGATCTCTTCGTCCAAAAACATGCTGCTGGCTTCCGGAAATAAGAATTGTGCTTGAAATGTAAGGTCTGAAGGAACCGAGCAAAATTTGCACTTTTTTATCCAAGTCCGCCTTTTTTTTGACCCCCTGCAAATACGTTTCCGGCGTCTCCTGCAATAGTCGGAGCAGATCGGCATCGACAAAAAACTGCAAGCTCAAATTTTCAAAGTTATGAAATTCCTGGTCCAGCTTTTCCACAACGAGATCCAGTAGATCCTCCGTATTTTGCTGCATCGTTTCACGGCTTGTGCTGTTGAAATTAGATGTAACAAAGTACATGCCAAGCACAGTCGGCATGATGATTAAGGGCATGTACAATAAAGTGAGCTTATGGAACAAGCGCCAACGCCGCCAATTGAGCATATTGAGTAGTTTGCGAATCGTTCTCCTCTCCCGGTAACGCTTTCAATTTATTAACGTATATCTTACTAGGATTCTCGCATAATGACGAGCCGGCCGCAATATAATTTGTGATCAAATACAAAAAAAACCCTGCCGCTAAGACAGAGGGCTGATCGATTATGCCGTTACAAACAAGCCGTTATATACTTTCTCGATGCCTTCCGCGATTTGAGCGGCGTCTTCCCATCCGAAGACTAGAGAACTTAGGATTTGCCGGTACATTATCATGCACCTCTTCGGCTTCCTAGCATAACCGTCCCCATATTCGAAGTGGCGCAGCTTTCAAAAAAACACATGAGCGGCGCTTAGTTTCCTATTGCCACTTTCAGCCTTCCGTGCATTTGATTTTCAGGGTAGCTCAACGCTTAATCTCTGTCGGGAATGAGATAAAGTTCTTGTCAAATTCGGGAATGAGATAAAGTTCTTGTCATTTGAATTTGACAAGAACTTTATCCATAAAACAAAAAAGTCGCGGTTTACGCGGCAATTAATGGGACAATGTTGTTGTCACCCGACAATTTCTCATATATTGTTACACATTATATGATCTGTATTTTCGATCATCAAATAATAAGTTCTTGTCCCCCTTATTATTAGTACTGATCAGCAAACAGCAGCAGCCATTAACCGTTCTCCACCTAGGATTGGATTCTCAGAAATCCGTTTTCAGAAAAACGGGATGAATGAACACATTATTTTCCGCACGATTTAGCCGCGCTACCCACCCAAGCTTACTTTAATGATCGACTGCCTTTATTTCACTAGCTTCAACAAACTTTAAAAAGCAACGCCAGCGTAACGTATCAAACTCCGTTATGCTGGCATTTATTTTACATCCCATCAGTCCCATCTTTATTCGTGTGTACTCACTAGTGCGCCTGTACTATCGTATAGCTCCGCAGGATCGGAGGTCGTGTTATTCCAAATGTTTGCGGTCGTCCACAATAACTTACCTTCGCCGGCAGCCGCACTCGATCCACTTAAGAGCGTTACACTCGTTCCAGCCTTCAAATCGTATTCATCCTTAAAGTTATACGTTTGAGCCCCAGTCACGCTGAGGAGTTTCCATCCTCGAAGATTTACGTCAGTTGATCCGTAATTTGTGATCGTAACCTTCTCGCCCTCTACGTCGACTTCGGTAATCGCAATATCTCCGATGCTTACTGATTTCGGTACGGAATCAACATCGCTCCATAATCCGCGACTTAAATCGCGAGCGTTCTTTTGTAACGATTTAAAAAATTCCACCCATCGTACGTTCGGTGGAAACGTCGCGGCCTGGCCATAACCTTCAGCGATTAACTTCGCATTGAACATCTCGCCATCTTCGGTATAAACGTAAGCGAGAACCCGCCCGTACCGATCGCGTCTCCACGTCAACCTCGATAAAAACAGTAGTCCCCATGAGCTGCGCTTTTGTAAAGTCCGACGCTTCCTTACCGTATTTTTGTACCGGTTTATTCGGGTGGATCGTTTCCGGAGTATCGATGCCGATCATTCGGATCTTCTCCGTATTGGGTCAGAGTCGTCTATAATACCGACCGAGATAACTTCGATAGTATCGCCGTCAAGTACCTGCGACACTTTGGCCTCTAGTTTTCTTGCTGACGATATCGATATGGTTCTCGAGTTACCTTCCCAGCCAACCGTAGCACCTAGCGCTTCGCCTACGAAACGGAGCGGCATCATTGTTGATCCGTCGATAATTACACCTGGTACCGAGAGACTAATCGTATCCGAATTCTTTCGCGCGATTGGTTGACCGATTGAATATTCGATAACCGTCTCACCTTTTATGGCCGTTACCGTCCGTGTATCGCCATTCCATGAAATATCAGAGCCGAGTTCCTCAAAAATTTTCCGCATCGGTACAAGAGTCGATCCGTCAACAATGGTCGGTGGTACTTCAAAGGCAATCCGCTTACCATCAATAAATACCTCAGGAGGCGCTATATTAGCACTAGCTACCGGTGCGATTCCGAGAATGAGTCCGAGTGCTAACGTTGCTGCGAAAAATTTCCGTTTAAACTTCAATTAATATCCCTCAGATTGTCTCTTCCATATTTATACCGGGTTTATTGTATAGCCGATCGTCGGCAGCCTACATTTGATTTGACTATCGTTCCTCGTTAGTATATCATGTGGTGAATTTACTTACTTAATTGTGACTTAAAATATCCCCAAGATTTAACCAGGAAATCGGAATTTCCATCTCTCCAATTTCGGTTTTTCCAAAATAACCGTGGCAATCAGAACCTGCTGTAATTAACAAGCCAAGTTCTTTGCAAACGGACAGGCAATCTTCTGTGACTTCATGAGAATGCGTTGGATAATAACACTCAATCCCATCAATCCCTAAATCAATTAATCTAGTTATTTCTCTCTTAAAATCGTTCCTTTCAGTAACATTTATAACTCTTCCTGGATGAGCAAGAATTGCCTTCCCACCTGCACTGTGAATATTATTACATACCATGCTAACAGAGGGAAACTCAATACAGTTATATGATAGTTCGTACTTTGAATAGAATGCAAAACCTGCTGTCAAGCTGTTGGTAATCCCCTTTTCCACAAAATAATGCAATGCCTTCCAACCACCGTATTTTCGGTCATAATTATAATTTAAGTATTCCTTTAGAGATATGTTATTGTATTCCCTTTGCATCCTTACTATGAGTCGCTCATCTACAGACTCAAGAAGCAATCTGTTTTTTTCAGTAAATTCTCTGAACCTTTCATTAGTTAAATCCATTCCATAACCCAATATATGCAGATTTTTTCCCCTATCTAATGCGTCCAGTTCTACACCAGATATTAACAATAGTTCTTTTTTATCATTTAGCTTTTGTATTTCTCTTGAACCTTCTAGCACATTGTGGTCAGTAATCGCTATTAAACCTAACCCTTTCTCTACTGCTATAGCTATAATTTCTTCGGGAGACAATGTTCCATCGGAAAATAAAGAGTGAATATGTAAGTCAGCAATTTTATGATTCATTTTAATATCTGCTCCGTAACAAATTTATATAAATCCACTTTCGCCATTGAGGATAATAATCCCTTCTTATGTAACAAAAGCAATAAAGGCATCCTGCCCGTCCCTCGGTTTTAAGGGTTTTTCTCACGAATGCTCACTCACTCGCAGGATTTTAACACCCATAGAAATGACGAATACTGCAAATACATGCTCATATAAGCATTTGGTCCAT
>NZ_JCAUBA010000037.1:0-27353 GCF_059692235.1 Paenibacillus sp. J2R1T-4
CGAACACGACCGTTAAGCCCTCCAGCGCCGATGGTACTTGGACCGCAGGGTCCTGGGAGAGTAGGACGTTGCCAAGCAGGAGCAGATAAGCAAAAGACCCGCACATCATGTCGGGTCTTTTGCTTATCTCCGTTAGATGACATTCAATTAATAAATCAACTTTTTTCAACAGCATAGTATGATGTTCACTGCTACTGCGGATAATACGGTTTGTACCGATATATTAAAATACTAACAGGTTATAAAAACATGCGAACATATATCGATGCGTTAATACTCGATAAGGTTGAAATCCGTTATTATAAACTGGCATTGCGGCGTTCCAATAAAAAAGAAATGGGCATACGTGAAGTAACGGGCATTTATTTAGAGCCGTACAAGATTAATCAAACAGTCCCGACGTGCAACAAATAGGCGTCACAATCGGAAAGCTTCGGCATATTGCGCCGAGGCTTTTTAGTTTGGAGGCAGCGAGCCAAATGACATGAATTCAATAGTTACATAGATTTGCTGGCGGTTTTTTTATAGTTAAAGATGTTGTTTGAAACAACTATAGTGGATTCAATCCATTTGCTTGACGTATCAAAAATAGAAGGTTCTTTTAGACTATGCATTTTATGGGAATTACGGATATCATTGAGTGAGGGATCATTTGGATTATAAGAAAAGGGTGAATACATGAAAAAGCTAGTTCCATATCCCTTTGGAGGTGAATCTATACTGAAGCGAAAACGAGTGGTTCTTATAAGTATCTTGACATTCTGTACGCTCTATATTATCTTTTCGATTTGGATTGCTCATGACGTTCGGACCATTCTTCGAACGGGGATGCAAAATAATGTAAATTATTGAAATTATGAGTTCTAAAGTATATAAACGTCTTAATCCAATTCAAAACCATTCGACTTCCGCTAAGTATTCTTACAAATCTGAATCCCATACAATTGGAGTACCTATTCCTTTGCACTTTTTCGGGATTGCAAAAGTCTGGGTCATACATCAGTACAATCCTGGAAACTTTGGGTTCGTAGAACCTGTTGTAATGAGACTCAAATTGAAGAACGGAAAATGGTATGCTACAAATGTTCATATTGAACCTTAATATGTATATCATCTTATTTCTGATCGGACTGATCATTCTATTCTTAGTTGGTACTCATCTATGTTAACAAGTGGAGTATAGTTGTTGTTGAAGGTCATTACAGTATCGGAAAACGATAGAGGAGGAGCTTGTCATGTCACAGCACCTCCGTCCCCAAGATAGATTAATCCCTTTCATCACGCTTGACCTCTCATTCCTTTAATGAATGACTTCTAACGCTCGCCTGACTTTTCTTGCGAATACAAGTGGTCTATCAACCGATTCAATATTGATATAAATCAACCGTGGTTGCTCGAACAGCCATTCGTTGCGAACAGATGAAACTTTAATTCCATGATTTCGAATGGCCGAAATGAATGTATTGACTTCTTTTTGTAAGAATGCTCCTCTCCCTAAACATAGCGCTCTGCCAGTTCTATTATTTAAAGATTCAAACGAAAAAGAAGACGTTACACTAAATCTTTTCCCCAAAATGGTTGCTCTTATTTGATCTCGATTTATTGTCGACACACATTTTCCTCCAGCGAAGCCGGGTTGGCCACCAATAATCCTTGAGAATTGCTCACAAAGTGATCCGTTATTTGCCATGCTTCTATCCTCCCCTGTTTTCTATGTATGGTATGACCACATGGACAGGGTTGAAACGGATTATCACCTAATACAACGATGAATAAGGTAAATAAAAGTCATTAATACACAACTTCCAAATGGGGGGTCGTGATGGTCTGACCGTAATGAAGGGATCGCATACAGGCATCCAAGGCACCAGTAGTCAATAATGAACGTTCAACTGGAAAAGAGGTTCTCTTAGTATGGATGAACTTCTCTACCTCTAGAACAAATCGGCCGGCATGCACATAAGGCTTCTGATTTTGTAATGGAAATTCGAGACAAATGGCTTCTTCATCTGGCTTAACTTGGTAAGCCGAGGCAAAGGTTTGTATTTCGGGATTCTTAACCAACGAATCGACAAATAAGATTCCGGATTGAAGACCGTCCACGTAATCGAATTGGAACAAAACCGGTTCTTGTAAGGTACGAGGAAATTTCTCGATATCGGACACATTCAAGTAACCAGCTAACTTGCGATAAATTGTGGCCCATTTCTCAGTAAAAATATGCTCAACTGCTTCTTGACCCTGTAAAGCCTGGACGGAACGAATGCCGGATTCCCCACAGGCTCGATTTTCGGCAATGGATTGCATCATTTCCAACGTATGGTAAGTATATCTCTCTAGAGAACCGTATGCGAAGCCAAACATTTTACACAAAGGGGCACCGTTAGCGAATGGCTCATGAAACGGTAATCGTTTCACGAAAGGAACGGATGAACTGGACATAAATGGAATCTGATATTCTTTGATTTTCTTGTACATCCACTCGATATCTTCTTGAACGATCGCAAATCCTTTGTCGGAAAAAACGGGAACGATCCGATCAAACTCAAGCATGACATTCAGGCATTCTTCGAAAAACTTTCGTCTTGGATATAGTTGTTGGTTGTATTCATTCAGAGGATAATCGCCATGTTCGCCGATAATGATGATACCGTCCATGTCAAAAGTGTCCTTCCCGTTTAGCAGCGTTTTACGGATTGAATTGTAAAGAGGGATACAGTGCTTGGATGTGAGTTCACGGCTAATGTCGTTATGAGGAAATTGATCTACGTACATCGCAACGATCTCGACCGTAGATGTATACTTACGCCCGTCCATAACGAAACCTTCCATCATTTTGGTAATGATAACATCAGCATGGGAGATTTCCCAGTATTCCGTAATAATGACCGCTACTCGTTTTTTCATAAGTTCCACCCTTTCTTCCTATCTCAGCTAATGACTTGCCGATGTGTAACAACTATGACGATGAAATATTATATGTAATATATATAACGTAATTTTAATATAGTCAATCTATATTTACATGCAATAGATAGGTTTTATTCCTTTGCTTCTTGTGCGCTGGGATGGGGTTCTTGAATGGATTCAACCTGGATGTGATTCGAAAATGCGATTGGATCATCGATTGGGGGCCGGACTGCGGCACTGGCGGAAATAGGTGCATCCTTGACTTAAAGCTGTCGTGAATGGAAATGTATTCCAAGTCGATCCAACCGCGGAATCGGAACTGTTGACAAAGTGAGGCTAGGGGATCATTTCCCCTAGCCTCACTTTGGAAGGTTAATAATGTTTTTAATAATTAAGATTAAACCTGCATGTCCGATTCATTTTATCCTAAACTTCTTTAGAAATTTCACTATATTTCTTAAAATTGTCTAGAATCGCCTGCCAGCCTGCCTTTTGCATCTCAATGGAATTGGTTGTTTCTGCTTCAAAAGCTTCAATTACCTTAGTATCGTTTTCTTGACTAATAAAAGTGACCGTGACTTTTCTTCCATCTCCAAGAGTGTAAGAAATAAATTCATTTATTCTCACTTCATCGTAAACTCCATGAAAATCAAATCCAAAACTTCCATCTTTAGCTTCCATTCTTGTAAGAAATGTCCCGCCAACCCTTAAATCATTCTCGGCATTTGGCACATGCCAGTCATCAGAAGCATTATTCCATTTTGTTATATGTTGTGGCTCTGTCCAATATCCCCACACTTTTTCAACTGGTGTATGAACTGTGGTTTCTATCGTTATTGTTTTATTACCTGTTACCATATTAATTACCGCCTCACTTTATTAAATTTAAAATCTATGATTTATTATACCATTAAAATCTAATATGATTTCTTATGGATTGCTGTTTTAATTGAAGTAAGCGGATTTCCGAATTTACATTTAATGATAAAGGGGATAGACGTTTGCCGACCATTGCAGAAAAAATTACCATCGAATCCCAGTACGTGGTTACATTTGTTAACATGCTAAAAATGTTTAGAAAAAGGGGTGTCTCCCATTGCATCCAATCAATATAAATGAAGTCCCCCTAGAAATAATTGATAATTTAGGTGTCGTTAAAAACATCAAATATCCAAGGCAAGGGCATACATCTGATGTAGGAAAAATTGAAAGCTCACAAGGTTGCTTTATTATAAAAAGAACAAAAGGCGAACAGTATTGTTCTTGGTTATCTCAAGAAGTACGTGTCCTGAAGTGTCTACGTAACACAATTTTACCTATTCCCACTGTTTATCAGTTTGTGGAAGACAAAGATGGGAACCAGTCGTGGGCATTGTTGCAATTTTTTGAAGGGGAAACTTTAAGACATGCATTAAGTAAAGAGAAAAATGCTGATAAGAAGCATGAAATGATATTCAATTTTGGTGCAATCTTAGCACAAATTCATTCAACTCCATGCCCCATTGAATTAATCGGGGATTCAGTTTGGTTGGACGAAATGTTGCAGCGTGCGGAGTTTAACCTTAAACATTACTCAGTAGATGGAACAGCAGAACTATTAGAATTATTAAAGAACAACAAACCTCCGGTAATAAAAAACACATTAATCCATGGTGATTTCACAATTGATAATGTACTTGTTCGTGATGGGGAAATAACTAGCATTATTGATTGGAGCGGTGGGGCGTTTGGTGACCCAAGATATGATGTTTCTTTAGCAATTCGCCCAAAGCCAAATGCTATTGAAACTTATTCAGAGATTGATACTTTTTTTGAAGGCTATGGAAAAAAGATAATAAGTGAACGGGAATACAAATACTTTGCAGATGGACTTTGCGAATTTTTCTAATAGGGATTCAACTATTACAGGCAGCCCTTGTCAGCTGCCTGTTTCGTGTTATTTGAAACCATTCAATCCATCTAAGAGTATTAATAATAAAACAATAGGGAGGGGCAAGATGATGCGATTGCGATTTCTGCTCGTAGTGCTTGCGGTCTGCTTGCTGCTGCCGGGATGCTCTTTATTCGATGGCGTGAACAATTCATTGAATTATGTCGATCAAGCAACAACTTATATTAATGATGTCAACCTTTTCGCAAATGAAATCCCGGCTCTTGCTGAACAAGCGGTAACCGATTCGCAGGCAAGAACAAAGTTGAAGCAAGAGTTTGAGAAGATGAAAGAAAAAGTTGTTGCTTTTGATGGCATTCAAGCCCCTGCATTTGCCGAGGAAATTCACCAACAGTTGGTAAGCTAAAATGAGACACTGATGAAAGAGATTAACGGCTACCTGGAGAAAATCAATAATGGGGCTATCGACTGGAAATCCATTGCGAATTCGCAAATGATCGAAACGCTCACAAAAATATCCGGCATCTTGGATCAAGTCAAAAATATAGGTCAGTAAGATTCGCTAACTTACATTGTTTACACAATTCAAAGAAGAAGATCCTTCCTATATAGTTAAACTTGAATCGAAACGGATTACGGCTTCTTTTTATGACTATTTACTTTCTGAAGCTCATCCATTTGTAGTAAACTTTTATTAGATGGGAAAACGAGGAGGTAACCGATGAATATTTTGACTGAGGAAGAACGAACGCAAGGATACCAGCTATTGTTTGACGGCGTAACACTGAATGGCTGGTCGGCAACCGAACATCCGGAGGGATGGCTCGTAAAGGACGCTCATATAGTATGCAAGGGCGAGAGCACCGGATATTTATACACTTTCGAGCAATTTGAGAATTATATTTTACATCTGGAGTACAGGACGGCTCCGAAGGCGAACAGCGGAGTGTTTTTCAGATGGTCCGATCTGCAGGACCCGGTGAATACAGGACTTGAGATGCAAATTTGGGATACATACGATCACGAAAAAATGTTGAAAAACAGCTCTGGGGCCTTGTATGATCTTGTAGCTCCCGCGTCAAACGCCGTTCGTCAGGCGGGCGAATGGAATCAAATCACGATAAAATGCGAGGGAAGTCATATCGAGCTCACCTTGAACGGCACTGTTGTCGTTCAAGCCGATATTGACGAATGGTCGGTTGCCGGGAAAAATCCGGACGGGACCGACAATAAATTTAAATATGCGTGGCGGGACATGCCTCGCTTAGGCCATATCGGCCTTCAGGACCATGGAGGCTACGCGGAATTCCGCAATATTAAACTTGTTACATTATAGCGTTGGTTGGATGCCGACCGCCTGCCGGATTTTGTTCCGGTGAGCGGTCGTCTTCTGTTTCCATGACCCTATTATATTAATTTTCCATTATTTAGAATGGTTTTTGTTATACTATTTATTAGAAAGTAATAAATACTGAAATTTAAAGGAGCGTAGTTAACCATGAATGAGTTGTTTTTACCGGCAATTTCACCTGAGAGTTTGGGGATACCATCTTCAGCAATCATCAAATTTATTGAGAGAATTGACAGGGAACAAACATGTATGCATGGGTTCTTATTGTTACGAAAAGGACAAATAGCTGCTGAAGGCTACTGGGCACCGTATTCAGAGGACAGTATGCATCGCATGTATTCAGTCAGCAAGAGCTTCGTCTCTTTAGCTATAGGATTGATGATAGATGAAGGAAAGATCAATCTGGAGGATCATGTTGTTAAATTTTTCAAGGATAAAGCACCTCACGACATACATCCCTATTTAGCCCAATCAACCATAAGAGATCTTTTAATGATGGCAACTCCTCATACAACCAATTCTTATACACGTGATGATCGTGACTGGGCTGCTACATTTTTTGATAAAAGGCCTTCACATCCCCCAGGAACAATTTTTTCCTATGATACAGCCGCTACTGTTATTCTCAACACGATCGTGGAACGAATAAGCGGAGTTCCTTTTATTGAGTATATGCGTGAGCCATTGCTTGATCCTGTCGGATTTTCAAAGAATGCCTGGTGCATAAAAACACCGGAAGGTACTTCATGGGGAGGTTCTGGAGTTATATGTAAATTAAGGGATATGGCGAAATTGGCTTACGTATGCATGAATAAAGGCCAATGGAACGATAGGCAGCTAATATCGGAACAATATATTAATGCAGCTACATCGAAGCAAATTGACAACTCATTATCAGGAAATCACGGATACGGATATCAAATCTGGATGGAGAAGGATAACGGATTTTCCTTCAGAGGGATGGGGTCCCAGCTTGCCTATTGCTATCCCGATCAAGACTTTATATTTGCATGTATATCGGATACACAAGGCTCTGGCGCTACAGGAACAGGCATTGTGGATGCTTTTCGCGAAGAAATATTTAGCCAATTAAAAGATATCGCTTTGCCTTACGATGCTGAGACGAATACCATTCTAAACCAAAAAGTCAAAAGTCTACAGATCCTGCCTCAACGAGGAAATATGACTTCTTCATTTGAACCGAAAATCAATCGTAAATGGTATCAGTTAAATGAAAATCCAATGGGAATATCAAGAATGCGGTTTATCTTTGATGGAGACGAGGGTATATGGGAGTACGAAAATGCCTCAGGTGAACACCAGCTTAGATTTGGTATAGGGAAGAAAGTGGACGGGTCTTTTCCTCAAAAAAATTATTTTGGAGAACAAATTGGAACAATACCAGGCCGATGCTATGATTGCCTTTCCTCAGCAGCATGGGTTGAAGAGCATAAACTTGATATGCTTGTGTATATAACTGATAACTATCTTGGTACTCTAAAAATGTCATTTTCATTCAAAGGCAATGAGATATCAATCTATATGACTAAAGTAGCCGAATGGTTATTAGATGAGTATATGGGGTTTGCAGGTGGCTATTTGGCGGATGAATAGAGGACAGGGTGTTCCGGAATAAATAGTTTCAATCATCATTCTTGTGGTTAACTCGCAAAGGAGTACACGCAGTCTGCAAAATATTGAAACGTTACTTAAGGAAATTAATAAAGATAAAGACAGCAATCATACTTAAAGGGAATGAATTATCGTATACAAATACTGGAGGAGTTTGCTTCGTAAGGGCAGCTCCTTCTTAGTTTAGAGTGCAGCTTGAAAAATAAAGGAGGCTGTATCGATGAGTGTCAGTTCAAACTGGATTTCAGCAGGCAATTTAGAAGCGCTTAAACAAGTGGGCTCAAAGGTTATACGAGGCGGTATCGCTGTTTTTTATCATGAAGACCAAGTATACGCAGTGGACAACCGCTGCCCGCACTTAGGCTTCCCTCTCCATATGGGGAGCTTGTGCGACGGGATTTTGACGTGCCATTGGCATCACGCTCGGTTTGACGTCTGCAGCGGCGGTACGCTTGATCCGTGGGCGGACGATGTTCCGTCGTATGAAGTGCGAGTCGACGGCGGCGAAGTGTGGGTAAATCCGGTTTCCAGAAGAGCAGATGGCGCGGAGAAATATAAGCATAGACTGAAAGAAGGACTCGAGCAAAATATTGGCATCGTCATAGCGAAAGCGCTCGTCGGACTGATCGAAGCGGGAGTGTCGGAGCAGGACATTGCCCGCACTGGCATCGAATTCGGCTCGACATATGGAACGGGCTGGAACGCCGGACTTACGATTCTTACCGCGATGGCGCAAAGCGTCGACAAGCTGGACAAAAACGGCAAAATACTCGCCTTGTACCAAGGCCTTGTGCACGTAGCTCGAGCCAGCTCGGGTAGAGGAACCCGCCATTTGCTGTCGGCGCTGCCGTCGGCGGACGTGCAGTTCGAACGGTTGACCGAGTGGTACCGCAGCTGCATAGAGGTGCGGGATACGCAGGGCGCTGAGAAAGTGCTGATTACCGCCATTTTGAAAGGCATTGACACGAAGCGGCTGTCGGAAATGATGCTTGTCGCCGCAACAGATCACTTTTACTTGGACGGTGGGCATGTGTTCGATTTCCACAGTAAAGCTTTCGAGGCGCTGGAGTGGGCGGAGGTGTCGCAAAAGGAGCGGATATTAACTTCGCTCGTGCCAATGATGGCTCGTCCGACACGGAGCGAGGAGCTGCACCAGTGGCAGGCGCCGCTGAACCTCGTAGAGCCGATCAAACAAGCGGTCAACGAGCTGGAGCAAAATGCGGCGAAGGCGAAGCTCGCCGGTGGGTCAACGGATGCGCGGCTATCTGCTGATATGGTAGAGCAATTGCTGCAGCAGCTGTTGAGCGATACGCCGGATCAGACGATCGCTTTGCTGCGCGACCTGCTAATCGCGGGAACGGCTCCGGCGCAATTGGCACAGCTCGTTGCTTTGGCCGCCGCGGAACGGATCGTTCGTTTCCATACGCAGAACGATTTCGGCGATTGGATTGCAGTGCTCCATACGTTCACTTATGCTCACGCCGTGCATGAGAGGCTGCTGCAATCGGATGAGCCGTTGCTGCAACGGGCGATTTTTCACGGAGCCGTCAGCGTATATCTTGACCGTTTCTTAAACGTGCCGACAGCCGCACGCCCGAAGCCGTCCGGCTCCTCCGCGACGCCTAACCATCAGGAGCTGCTCGATTTGCTCGATCTGCGCCAGCAGGTCGGACCGGCCGCGCAATGGGTGATGGACTACATACATGGCGGTGGTGATCCGGGAGCGCTGCTTAACACGCTAGGCCATGCGCTGTTACGGGAGGATGCGGAATTCCATTCTTTCCAAATGTATGAGGCCGCAGTGGCCGAATACGACCGTTGGCAAGCGGTGGGAGGCTCTTTTGCGGAGAAAGCCAAAGAAACGATGCTGCTCGCCTGCACCCGGTATTTGGCTGCACATGCGCCAACTGCACGCGAGCTCCCGCATACGGCCAAAATTGCCTGGAGACTGCATAAAGGCGAAAGGTTGTTTGAAGAAGAATAGCAGTATGTCACGGATGTGAAGAGATCAATCTATTGGTTCAAGCTCAAAGTAATCAGCTAAGAAAGTGGTTTAGTGAAAATTCTCTATCTAAATAAAGGGGAGAATCTTCAAAAGTGAAAGTTACAACAAAATACCAGAGTAACACATCCGCTTCACCTACAATATGATGTGTCTAGAAATACAATCTAAAGAGGTGAGCCGATGGCAGTCGTAAAAGCCAGAGACAAGGATATTGATATGTTGGCAAGGTTGCTTCGAGCCGAAGCTGTGGGCGAAGGCGAAATGGGTATGCTCCTTGTTGGGAATGTTGGCATCAACCGTATAAGAGCGAATTGCTCCGATTTTAAAGGACTCCGAACCATTCCCCAAATGATCAACCAGCCGCATGCGTTCGAAGCACTGCAACATGGTATGTACTATCAAAACGCAAGAGAGAGAGAACGCCGTCTGGCGCGAAGGGCAGTGAATGGGGAGCGGCATTGGCCGGGCAAATTCTCCCTCTGGTATTTTCGTCCAGGAACGGCAGAAGCGCCTCTGCCATGTCCGCCGACCTGGTATAATCAACCGCACGTAGGACGATGGAAGCTTCACTGTTTTTATGAGCCGACCGCGAAAGAATGTGAAAATGTGTATAATACGTTTTAATTGTATGAACGAAAAGAGCTCAGGATCTCTTAGTCTGACAAATTTCCGACATGAGTAGAGTTTTGGGCTTTTTTGTCAAAGTCGCAGCTGAATGATTTATGCGATGGGGAAAATGACGCTTCGCTCTCTTATTTGGCTTAACCGTTACGGTTTCCGTCGATCAGTATGTATCCAGCTGAAACACCGTCAACCTGACGGTGTTTTTTATTCGCGTGCGAGAATGGGTTAAATTGTCGGAAGACAAAAACAGTATTTCATTAAACAGCCTGCATTTTGCATACTTGTTGAGGATATACAGGCTGTTTTTAAGAGTTTGAAAGCCACTTTGCTTTACCGAAGCCACATGGAAATATGGAAAGGCTTAAGTTACATGGGAATAATAGATGCTTTCATATAAATTGGCCTCCTGTTCGGTCGTAGGAATAAGTTCATTGTTCATATTGGATTTGAATGTGTTTAATAATGCAGGATCAGCCAAAAGTGTCCGGATTCGCGCGGCGAGTTGCCCGGCATCACCTAGACGGAATCTATAGCCATTAACTCCGTCATGTACTTTTTCCGCCATTCCCCCCGCATCCGACACTAGAGCTGGAACGTTAAATGACAGTGCTTCATGAAGTACTAATGGATAGTTTTCGTACCACACCGATGGAATAATGGCTATATCGACATTTTGATAAATTTGTGGAATTTCATCTTCCGAATATTGACCGCACAGCTCCACACGGTGATCTTTAGCCGCCATTTGCTGCAGCTTTTCCGTATAAGCCGCTGACCCGGTGCCGTAGATTTTTAGCCTCAGCCGGTTCGAACGAATATGGGACATAGCTTCCAGAATGAGATGAACGCCTTTGTGATCGTTTAATGATCCTCCGTAGAACAGCGTGAGCTTGTCGCCGTGCTGGTATACTTTATTATTTCTAAGGCTCGGATTGTGATTTATTCCGTGATTTAACACCTCCACCTGCAGATCCGGAAGCGAATATTTGATCATCGAGGCCAGAAACACAGAAGGGGACAGTATTTTACGAGCCGATTGCAACAGGGGGATGTGGGTGTCAAGCCGTTTCTGTACACCTGAAATCTGGCAATGCAGAAGGCAGGCTGCACCTTGTTCAGGTCCTGCACATAGATTTCGGCTAGAATGAAGCATGATTCCTTTTGGACAAATAAACCAGAAGTCTGTCAGGGTGATGATGTAGGGCACACCGAGCTGTAAGCTCGCCTGCATGAACTCCATGGCCCTCATCGGATGTCCGATATGAATCACGTCAGGTTGTTCCTGGGCAATGACTTTTTCCGCGAATGCAGCAAGATCCGGATTGCCAATATCAAATGATTTGGCTGGATCCATATTTCTATGCTGATAGGCGAGAACAGGAACCCCTTCATAGTCATATTCTTGATATAAAATTTCACCATGAGCAAAAGGATAAGTGTCAAGATCTCTTCCGCTGTAGGTAGCAACTTTAACGCGATGTCCATTGCGAAGCATCGCCTTGGCCATGGTTAGAACGAATTTCTCGGTTCCTGTGTAGGCATCAGGAAAAAATTGGTGGACGAAATATAAAATATTCAACTTCCTGTCCGGTGTCCCTTGATAAACCATCTGGGGGACATAATGGGTGACTTCAGGCAGCTGTAGTTCGGGAACATGGATTAGAGGCCGCGAATCAAGCACTCGAACAAGAGCCTTACCCCGCTTGAGAGGGCGCCCTTTTCGGTTGAGCTTACGCAGTCTCCTTTTAAGAAACCGTGGTTTAAGTATTCTTAAGTTTTTCTTTTTACTCCCTCTCGATATCGTTTTTTTAGAACGATTTCTACCTGTTCTAATCTTATTGTTGGGCCGTTCTTTTTTGATTTTACTTTTTGACACGGATAGCTTTTTTCTTTTTTTTTGCGGCAACAGCAGAACCTCCCGGCACAGAATGGTCTTTACAATGTAGGAATGCGCCCTATACTATATGCTTAGTAATGGCAAAAGCACGCGGGCCGTTTGCCCAAAACAAGCGTAGATTACCGATAAAACAATCCCCACCGGCAAATGCCGGTGGGGATCTTATAATAATTCTACAAAGATTGGACTCCGCAAGAGTCCTTCTCAATGAGCTTTTATACTAAAGATACAAGGAAACGAGCTGTACCGGTTGTTCGGATTGTCAAAGTAAAGCCGGTGTCTGAGTCGAAATCGGGCGAAGGTTGAACACGTTCAGCTTGAACGCTTACAAGACGGGCAGAGCTGATCTTCTCTCGAACAATCGCGGTGAGAGACCTATTATCGAGAGCATTTATCGCTCTTACGATACGCGCAGCGTAAGCTCTGTCCTGTACGATAGCACGGTAGAGAGGAATGACAACCCGGGCAATGATAGTTAAATCTCCAGCGTTTGCTCTGCGGGTCTGAATCGTGGCAGGAAATACACCGAATGAATTGGTAGGCTGTGGATTTCGGAAACGAATATTAAAACCATCTAATCCAAGAACATCGATTCTTGCCTGATAGAGCGGCTGGACGAGTCGTCTTACCTGCTCCTGACCAGCAGCGTTTGCTCTTCCCAATGCCTGTGCAAAAGTAGGATCCGAGGCGGTCTTTTGAAACAATCGAAGCGCTCTGCCGGTTGTAATCCGGAGCGAGGAGACTGTCGCCGGAGGGCCTTCGGGTGTGGCCATCTTGCGCAAGCGTAAGCCTTTTTTTAGCACCTTCCACATAACCTCCTTAACACGTAAAATAGACGGGTAGACTAAGTAAGACACTCTCCATCTTATTCATAGCTCAAAAAAGTGATTGGACCCGTCCCTGTCTTAGCCTTCTCCGCTTGCGGAGAAGTTTTTTTGTTTGAGAGAGCCCGCTTCGTGGTAAATAGTGTAACAAACTAAGAAGCAAGCGGGGGATACATATGGAAGCGAACACAAACGGAAAGCCCGTACAGAAGCAGGCTAAGAAAAAAAGAAGAATCATCTGGCGGGTACTCGGATTTGGGACACTGAAGCACGATTACCCAGCAGCTTGCCAAAACTCTTCTGTTCAAGCCGGATAAAACGCTGGAAAGAAAGTTGAACGAAGCGGTGGCCGCTCTGAAGATTGAGCAAAATTATACCAAGGAACAGATCCTGGAAATGTATCTTAACCATATATATTTCGGAAAAGGGGCATGGGGCATTCAACGGGCTGCCCAGGTCTATTTCGGGAAAGAGGCGAAGGATTTGACCCTTGCCGAATCTGCTCTGCTCGCCGGACTTCCGAAGGCGCCGAATGACTACTCCCCGGCAGTCAACCCGGAACGGGCGAAGGAGCGGCGGAATTTGGTACTGTCCTTGATGGCGGAGCAGGGGCGGATAACGGCCGAGGAGCGGGACAAGGCGCAGGCTGAAGAAATCAGACTCGCGGAAAAATCTGTTTTGGCCGCTGCGAATAAATATCCATCCTATGTCGACCACGTGATCAATGAAGCGATCGGTAAATACGGCCTGACGGAACAGGAAGTGCTGTCTTCGGGCTTGCAGATTCATACCAATCTTGATCCTATGGTGCAGGAAGCGGCGGAGGAGGTGTACCGGGACCCGAAGCATTTTCCGGACGACAAAGGTGGCCTTCAGAGTGCCGTTGTGCTGATGGATCCGAAAACAGGCGCCGTCCTCGGAATCGTCGGCTCCAGGAATCAGGAGCGTGAATTTCGCGCTTTTAATTGGGCCACCATGGCGGAAAGGCAGCCGGGCTCGGCGATTAAGCCAATCGTGGTGTTCGCTCCAGCGCTTAAGGCGGGTTTCCAGCCTTACGACCTGGTCAACGACGCGGAAACCGACTTCGGGAAGTACAAGCCGAACAATTACGGGGAGAAGTTTCACGGCTGGGTGACCGTCGAAGAGTCGCTCATGCATTCCTACAACGTTCCTGCGGTTGCTCTTTTGAAAGAAGTCGGGATCGGCAAGGCGGTGGAATTTGCAAAACAGGCAGGCCTTCCCTTGCAGAATTCGGACAGAGTATTTGGTCTTGCCTTAGGGGGCATGACAAAAGGGACGTCACCACTTGTGATGGCGCAGGCTTACACAATGTTCGCAAACGGCGGGAAGCTGTCCCAGGCTTATGCCATCACAAAAATTCTGGATAAGAACAACAAGGTCATTGAGGAAGCGAAACCAGTGGTCAAGGAGATGCTCGACCCTAATACGGCTTATACAATGACGGCGATGATGCAGAGGGTCGTCACGGAGGGAACCGGACGGACTGCCATGCTCGACAGGAATGTAGCCGGAAAAACCGGAACGACGCAGCTGCCCGATATCCCTGAATTTAAAGATAAGGCGGGTAGCCAGATAGACGGATCAAAGGATGCGTGGTTTGTGGGCTATACGAACGAACTGGTAGCTGCCGTATGGGTCGGATACCCGGTAACGAACAGAACGCATTATTTGACGACCACCGGCGGAAAAATGCCAGCGGCCATTTTCAAAGAGGTCATGAGTAGGGCACTTAAGGATAGTCCGGCTTCGGTCCTCTCGCCTCCTAGTGGCTATACATTTGCCATGGGCGAGCCGAAGCTGATCAACGCCAACGCTGAGTTGACACTTGTCCAAGGCGGGAGATCGCCGGATAAATCCGTCGGTGTTGCGGCGGTGTCGGTTCCAACCGAGAGCTCGGCCGCAACGGCCCCGCCGGCGTCCACTCCTGCAAATACGACGGTCAAGGTCATTGCGCCTGAGCTTGCTGGCGCATCGAGTCAGCCGCCGGCGACTCCAACGCCTGCCACAGCCGCGAACGCTCCGGCTCAGGCTGTGCAATCGCCGAAGCCCGAGACGACGAAGCCGGAACCGACGGCAGCCCAGACCACCACACCGACGCCGGCAGCGACGAAGCAGCCGATCCCGACGCCGTCACCTGCGACTTCTACGCCGACGGTAAAGCCGACGTCGACGGCTTCCCCGACTCCGGTGCCGGACAATGGCAATTCCACAACCGTAACAACGGAACCGAAAGCGACAGTGAAGCCTGAAGCCGACGATAATATGGATAAATCGGCCAAGAAGTAAAACCGGTGATCATCAGCATCGGATTGATCATAATTTGAATTCCAACGCAACATTATCAATTATTTGGCGTTAATTGCTATATAATCCAAAAGGAGAGTGATAAGTTTGAAAAAGTTTATACTCGGTTTATTGTGCGGAATCGCGTTAGCAGCAAGCTCGGCTGTATATGCATCAGAAACGATACAGGCGTATCTTTTTCCTGTGAAATATTTTTTCAACGGTCACAATAAAGAGCTGAGCACCGAGTATACTACTTTGAATTATAACGGTCATGCCTATGTGCCTGTCAGATTTTTAGCAGAAAGCATGGGTGCAACAGTGGAATATCATCACGAGTCAAGCGCAATCACTATTAACCAACCTCTCGTCGTTCAATATAGAAAAGATCATGACATTGGAATTCCAAGTCTTGAAGGATACATAACTAAGGTAGAAAATCAACGAATTCTCGTTGTAAGTTCGAAACAACAAGATTTTAGTGCAACAGGAGGTGTTAAAGAATTTTATAAAGCAGTGTGGATTTCGAACGTTCCTAAAGAAGTTAAAGTTGGTCAGCAGGTACAAGTTTGGTTCCAAGGGGGAGTCCTTGATTCTTATCCTGGGCAAGCGATGGCTGATAAAATATCCTTCAAGCCAAATGATTACCCTAATAACGCCTCAATGTCAGAAGAGCAAGTTGTTCAACAAGCAATCAGTAATCAGAAATACGCTGATATTAAAATATTTGTCCTCAAGGAAGTTAAGTATGATGAAAGTACAGATAATTGGGTAGTTCGATTTAAGGAAGGAATGTTGAATTCTTACCAAGATCAGGAACACATACTACAAATTCCTGATAAAGAAAGCTATTCTGTGAATCTCACTGACAATGAAGCAAAAGATATTCTCAAACTGCTTATACCGAAGGCAGTAAATTTCTATGGAATGTTTAATGGAACTGGAGCGTTCAAAGTCGATAAGACGAAAACGATTCCAGGTGAAACTGGGTACGCTCTGGTAATCGACGAAAAGATCACTTCCATTGAGGATTTGAAAAAAGCGGTGGAAGAAGTTTTTACAAATGATGTTGCTCAAATGGTATTCTTTTCTCGTTACCTGACTCCAGAAAAAGACCGTCGTCCACTTTATAAGGATTATGAAGGGAAGCTTTATAATGACACACAGAATGGAGGACACGGATGGGCATTTGCATTCTTAACTGATACCACAAAGGTAATAAGCCAGAAAGATAATGTTGCAGAAATTGAGTTAGAGAGAACACTTTTTAACAATCCGGATATACAATTGACCCTAAGAATTGAATATGTAAATGATAAGTGGATCCTGGCATCACGACTTGATATTTAACAGAAAGCCGAGGACAGGATAATCATTCACTAATCATTGCTTATGTGTAAGAGGACAAGAAAATATAGGCTAAAGAACCCGCGCGCAGCGCGGCTCTTTTGTTTTTATGGATAAAACAATCATAATGCATTAATTATCAATCAAAATATATTGTAAAACAATAAATTATGTGTTAAATTCAAATTAACAATAACTATGTGAGGTGCTTTTTATGAAACAAGGAACAACACTCTTTTTAAAGATAGCTGTTATCCTAATTGGAATTCCAGTACTTGCTTTGTGCATATTTTTGGTGCCTGAAATAGGGAATTTTGCAGCAGAATTGTATCCTGATATTGCTTATATGAAATATCTCGTTTTAATTGATCTGTTTGCAACAGCAATACCTTTTTACTTTGCTCTGTATCAAGCGTTTAAACTTTTAAGCTATATTGATAATAACAAAGCTTTTTCGGAATTATCTGTACGAGCTTTAAAAAATATCAAATACTGTGCAATCACAATCAGTAGTTTGTATGCAGTAGGCATGCCACTCTTTTTTCTCATAGCGGACAAAGACGATGCCCCAGGTATCATAGTAATTGGACTGGTCATGATTTTTGCTTCCATTGTGATTGCCGTTTTTGCTGCTGTTCTCCAAAGGCTTTTAAAAGAGGCTATTGATATAAAATCAGAAAATGACTTAATAGTCTGAGGTGAATAACATGGCAATTATAATCAATATTGATGTGATGTTGGCTAAAAGGAAAATGAGCGTAACAGAACTTTCGGAGAGGGTTGGAATCACAATGGCTAACCTTTCTATATTGAAAAATGGAAAAGCAAAAGCAATTAGGCTTTCAACCTTAGAAGCAATTTGCAAAGCATTAGAATGCCAACCTGGAGATATTTTAGAATACAAAATTGACGAAGACACTCAATGAATAAATGAAATAAGGGCTAACAACATTGCATTAAACGAAAAGAATTTTTGCTTGCGACCGAGTTAGCTCAATACAAAACGAACAGCTGCCAGTGGTAACTTGGCGGCTGTTCGTTTTGTGAATGGGATAAATTTTTGTGTCGTCCACATCTTTGTCGAGTGTCAAGACTTTTTCCCATTTCAGGGATAAGGTAAACCTATTCAGCGACATCGAAGGGTGATTGTTTGAGAGAAAAGGCTGCCGAAAATTTGATCGGCGGCCTCGCTTCGCGAAGGGGTAGGATAGTTTGGTTATAAATTTTTTCTACAAACATAGAAAGAGGAAAGGCATGTAAACTAAAAGTAATTACCATGAAAAGTAGGATGATTTATTGAATAATTATTGCCTTTATGAAAGTACCATCTATTCGAGAATCGTCGGCAAGCTTAGTAATGCCGGATGTGTTTTTGCAGAAGATGAGGCTCGTCTGCTCATTTCATCTACACGAACTCTTGACGAACTCGCTTTACTGGTGGATCGGAGAGTCGCTGGTTTTCCCCTCGAACACCTTATTGGATGGGTGGAGTTCTGCGGTCTGCGGATTGAGGTGGATACCGGTGTCTTTGTGCCGCGCCATCGTACCGAGTTCCTTGCCCGACAGGCGGTCGCCTTCGCTCAGTCAGGAGACATAGTAGTTGACATGTGTTGCGGCACCGGCGCTTTGGGTGCTGTGCTAATCGAAGAGTTGGAGCATATTGAATTACATGCTGTAGATATTGACCCTGCAGCGGTGAAATGTGCCCGTCGCAATATCCGTTCCTCTGATGGTTTCGTGTATGAGGGAGATCTGTACGAACCGCTTCCCGTCCAGCTTCAAAGCCGCGTCAATATCATCATAGCCAATGCCCCCTATGTACCTACCGAGGCAATTTCACTTCTTCCGCAGGAAGCTCGTATCCATGAGGCACAATTAGCACTTGACGGCGGTACTGACGGACTTGATGTTCTACGGAGAATTGTAGCTGAAGCACCTTCCTGGCTTGCTAAGCAGGGCTGCCTTCTAGTTGAAACTAGTGCACGACAGGCACCGTTGACCGAAGAACTTTTTGCTCAATACGGACTACTCTCTAAAACGGTTCGATCGGAAGAACAGGATGCTACGGTTATCATCGGAACACGAACAGACCATGCAAGCTAAAGAGATAACTCGCTAAGCAACGGTGCGAGCATCCCGAAGGTGACGCTGTCCAACAAGACGACGCGTCACCTTTAATAGTCTGCCTGATGCACCACGTTACGCATGCTTCTCGTTTTCGGCGTAGAAAACGCCGTCAAGCGAGAGATTCCATACAAATGTCACAATTTTCTGCACAGTCATTTCCCTTGAAATGCTTTGTGTAATTCTGCAATGTTAAACTTTTTCATCTTCAAGAACGACCGCGTGACGCGATCGCGTTGTTCCGGCGTTCCCTTGGTCATCATCTCATCCAGTGCGGCGGGGGAGATTTGCCACGAGACGCCGTATTTGTCTTTAAGCCAGCCGCACTGCTCGGCCTCGGGTATGGCGGAAAGTTTTTCCCAGTAGTAGTCGATTTCATCCTGCGTTTCACAACAGACCAGTAGGGAAATCGCCTCGTTGAAGTTGAAATGGTGTTCCAACGCGCTGTCCATTGCCGCAAACCAGGTGTTCTCCAGCATAAAGTCGGTGAACATAACCGTCCCTTCTTTGTCTGGCTCTTGGCCGGGGCCATATCGGAATAGGGAGCCAGGTTTAGCATTTCGGAAGACCGAAAGGTAGAACTCGCGTGCCTCTTCCACCTTGCCGCAGTTGTTGCCCACGAACATCAAGGAGGGGACAATCGTGGGTCGCGGCTCCCCTTCCGGATTCGTCAGAATTAGCTGCCATGAGACTCCATACTTGTCCTGGATCCAACCATACCGTTCGCTGAACGGATACTTATCAAGCGGCATAAGCGTGGTGCCACCTTCGGACAACTTAGACCACACCTCGTCTATCTTTTCTACCGCGTTCTTTTCCCGGGACGGATCAAAATTAACGAAAAACGAGATTGAAGGATTTAACTTAAAGAACGGCCCCGCAGAGATGGCCATAAACGGTTGTCTACAGACGTTAAACGAAACGAGATCGCAATCACCCGAGGGCGTATTGTGCAAGGTCGTCGTACTCGTGATTTCAGAATTCGGGAATACAGAGCAATAGAACTCCGCGGCTTCTTTCGCCTCCTTGTCGAACCACAAATGTGGGGTGATGGGTTGGAAAAGCGGCTTTTTGGAATCATTCATGATAGTTTCCTCCTTTTTTATAATAAGGCGCACATTTCTTTTTTATTTTAACACTTGGATTAATTTTACGTTTCTTACGGATTGCTGTGTTGTTTCAGTGATTCCGTAGAGCCAACTATGTAGAGAGCGATTCGATTCAAACTTATTTAAGCTCCTATAAAGCTCCATATATACATTTTGTGCAATATCTTCTGCATCGTGTCTAGAACCACCACTCAGGAAGTATAGCGTACGGTAGACACCTCCTATTGTTTCATTGTAAAGTTCTTCGAACGCGTCCATGTCTCCTGAAAGTATCAACCGAACAAAATCGGATAATTTTTGATCAGTCATACCACACCCCCTAAACCAACCGCCTATCCTATATTGTTCTTTTTCGTGAAAATCGTTCGAATTCCTAGCACTTCTGAAATGACTAAAAGGAAAAAGATCAAAAAGCTCCTAAATTACCATCAAACTGACTAAGACCTGTTCCGCTAAAGAAGGGAAATACTTTATTGTTAACGAATTGGTAACTATTACTTCACTTTAGTTGAAAGAAAGTGATTCATTTGTCCTCCAATTGGTCATTTACACCTAATGAAGCTTTTGACATGGTTTTATTTATTAACGCTATCTCAAATAACCCCTTTTATAACCAACATTACTTAGATGTTAGGCAAAATTGGGAACCGAAACTTGGGCAAGATTTGAGAATATTGAATGAGATTAGTGATAAAATCTCAATGTCTGACCTTTGTACAAATTTATCCGGGCACGATGTCAGGACCTTAGACGATATCATTAAGGTGTTGCAAGATTACCCAAAAAATAATAATCGGAATAATATAATAAGTGACAATCTAAAGTTACTCTCCGACGGTTTCCAAGTGCTAAAAAAGGCAGGTGTTCAAACTGCTTGGAATCAGAGGGTAAAGCCTTATTTAGTGGATATTGCACAGCAATACCAATTGGTTATGGAAACTGTATTTCCTTTAGAAAAGATGGAAGTGACAATATCTTCTTTTCTTGCCACTGAACAACCTCTGTGTACTACTGTATATTTCGCCACCTATATTAAACCGATAGCTTTTAAACTTCCGAAAGGTTCTATGGTAATGCATGCAGGACCACATGGTTATATGCAATTACCGAAACGCTTAGCTCAACTTTGTCTTCACGAGTCATTACATGGTTTCTCTGGCTCAAGACAAGCACAGTTACAACAAGACGAGCTAAGGAAATCTAACGCAGAATTTGACAAACAATATCACGAACTTATTTCAAAATATCATAGTGGACCCGAAGAATATTTTGTCGTCGGGGCAGAAGCTTATTTAAGTGAGAAACTAATGCTGAGAACTCATGACGATTGTATTGGATATCTTAAAAGCCAAAATGGCGGAATGCAGTTATCATTGGCTATTTATGAACGACTAAGAGAAACAAAACCTGAAAACAAGGCTCATTGGGAAGGGTACGGCAAATGGCTTGAGGATGAGTTGCTTACATTGAAATTACAGAAATATTTGAGCTCTAACGGGATACGTTAGCGAAATAAGAAAAGAAACGATCTTGGCTGCCTGGTGATATTGCTCGGCAGCCTTTTTTCGTAGGAATCATCAAGAAGGGATCTTGCGACATTAGTTGTTTAGTGTATTACTTGAACCGTATTAAGTACATGAAAATGAAATTATCTCGCTTAGCTCAACCGTATAATGATTCCATCTTCCGCCAAAAAATCTATAACCTAAAACAGATGTGCGTCCAACAAAAGTTAGATAAAACCAGAAGCTGTCACCATTCTTTAGCCATATGAAAGTATATCGATCTAAACATCTGGTAATTGTCCCGGGGTCAACGGCATATGGAGACATTTGAGGTACATATGAGGGCGGGGGAGATGTGGGACCATGCTGGGGTATAAATCCCATTCGATATTAACACTCCTTATTAATTAGACTTCTAACTTAGTGTATTCTGGGAACGCCTAAAGGGAACCAAAGCTGTCCGAAATCATCGCAAATCCTATATGTAATTGAACGAACGGGCAGCATTCCTGTAATAAACTTAACCGAACTTTTGTTTTAGGAGGAAAAATAGGTAATATAGCGAATGGGTATTTGTAAGCACTGTTAGCCCGATAACAGCCACTTCTTTGGATTAAGACCATCGGTTACATATACAACATGGGGGATGCTTCAGAACACTAACATGAGAGCCTCCTATTCTAACGGGCATTAAAGCGTGGTAAGAAAGAGTAAACAGTTTTGAAGATTGGGGAACTGCTATTTATGTTTGAAAGAATTAAGGCTTGGGCTAAACAGCTAAAAAAGAAGGTTTTTATACTTTATTTTGCCTATAAAGATACTCGCACTCCTTGGTATGCAAAAGTACTTTCTATATGTGTTGTCGCCTATGCCTTTAGTCCAATTGACTTGATTCCAGATTTTATTCCCATATTAGGCTATCTGGATGATCTGATACTAATCCCACTTGGCGTTGCATTTGCGTTGAAAATGATGCCTAGATCAGTGATCCAGGACTGTACAGTAAAAGCTGAGGAACGAATGAAGAATGAGAAACCGAAAAATTGGCTTATAGGAAGTTTAATTATATTGCTATGGATAATGGCTTTCCTATGGATTTCTTCTTCTGCTTATCGGTATTTGTTCAACGGATACGTTAGTTCAAAACCGTTAGGTCAGTTTTTTTAACATAACCTAATATCCGCATTGACTAAATGTGCATCGATGTGGAGGTGTATGGAAGAAATTACTTTTTGCTCGGAGATGAAGTCAGGTTTCGCCTGCTTCTGGCATCTCAAGAGAGAAATGCTTCATTAAAAGTATTCTGAACGCAAATAACAAAGGAGAGATTGTATTGATGAAGATCGAATTGCGGGCACTGGTTCGGGATTATTATGTCGAAGCGCTGGAAAGGGCGAAGGTGAGCTTCGAGCTGTTGTACCCGGATATCCGGGTAACCTTCGAGGTGGTCGGGAACGACCATTTCGACGCTGCTTTGGACGAGCACGAGAGGAACGGAACGATGCCGGACGTGCTTGAGCTGGATGAAACCCAGCTGAAGCATTCACTCGACCGGGGCATAGTGACCGATATAGGGGAGCGGTTGCGGCAAATCCCGGGGCTTGCGGACGATTATTATCCCGCTGTTTTGGATGCGGTACGCTTCGGGGGAGGGATGGCCGTACTTCCGATGCGCCCGGTCAACATGGTGTTCTTCTATAACAAAGGCATGTTTGACGAGGCGGGTATCGCCTATCCACAGGATGGCTGGAGTTGGGACCAGTTTTTGGAGACAGCTCTGACGATGACGAAGGTGAAGGAGGACGGAAGCCGACAATACGGTATTTTCTTTCCCTATGAGATGGAAAATATGGAGCCGTTCGTGCTGGCGGCAGGCAGCTCGCTTTTGTCACCTGATGGCAAGAAGGCTGCAGGATATATGGACAGCCCGGAGACGGTTCGGGTCATCGGGCAACTTGCCGATCTGAGCAGAGTTCATCAGGTGGCGCCTCCTCCGGACTCGCCCGTCAATTGGGACGACATGTTTATGAGGGGAAAGTTTGCGATGCAATATAAAGGGGCTTGGTCGCTTGGGCAAATGCTTCATAAAGGAATATACGACTCCTACGGAGCAGCCCAGCTCCCGAACTTCGCCAGCGGCACGCATGGCAGCTATTTGTGCTTACTCGGCTACGGAATGTCTGCCAGGACGGCTTATCCGGATCAGACGTGGCTGTTTCTGAAGCATCTGGCTATCGCTGATTCGGAGGAAAGCCTTAGCTGGCAAATCGGTTTGCCGACGAGGGCAAGTGTCGCGTCGCGGAACGGGCAAGCTGAAGATCATTTGAAGTCCGTGTTCCTGCGTGAATTCGGCTTCGTGCACCGTACGGCGGCCTTTATACATCGCGACTGGCGCAAACTGGAAGCCGAAATTATCAATCCGGTTGTATATGAGGCCATAAAGGGCAACGGAAATATACAGGAAGCGTTAAGCCGTGCTGCCGAGCAAGTCGACAGAGAGCTTAACGCCCAGTTGTAGTCACGCGGAGCGGTCAAGCGGTACTTAGTGAAGGCCCCCGAACCCGGTATTCGAAAGACCGTCAGGGGGATTGGGAACAACCCTCTGATGGTTTCAGCGTTGGAATGCGAACCGCGGGCTGTTATCAAGGTCAGCTGCAGATTTTAGTACAAACCAACTTTTGACCAATTACTGCTCCTCGATCTTTGGAGTTAAGGATTTCTCGAGCTCCATTCTCAGAAAATCGATGAATCGTGCTATTCAGTGACCCTGACGGCAATCGGTCGCCCATCCGGGTCATGTATCAACCATTCGCGTCTGCCGTTATCGCCGTCACGCGCCCAATGCTTACCATTTGAAGTTTACGTATGAGGATAGTTATGAAGTGTATATTCCCTATGCGGCAGGGCCGGACGAGACACACGATTATTGTTAATATTGAAAGGATGGTTTCAATGAATCAAGTAAGATTGGTTTCAGATTTGCAGATGTCAAAAGAATTTTATAAGAATGTGCTTGGATGTAAAGTGGATGAATGGGGACATGCTGAACGTAATATACCGAAACTCGGATTCATTTTACAACAAGCGGAATTTAGTACTGATGTTCAGCCCAATAAGAAACCAAGACAAGTTAAATATCCAAAAGATTGGAAAGGACCAACTACAAGTTGGGATACTTATGCCTATACGGATTATGATAAAATTGAGGATTTATTTAATGAATTGAAAACCAACGGAGCAGTAATTCATTACGAAATCATGATGGAAGATCAAGGGGATATGGATTGGAAAGAGTTCGCAGTAAGAGATTTAGATCAATATGTTATCGTTTTTGGTGCTGGTAGAATGAAATAATTCGGAACTATTCAGCATAAAAATTCTTTCGACTAGGAATACAAATTATAGTAAATGGGGTTGATATAAACATTAATAGAGAGCAGGCTGCCCCTCGCGGGAGCCTGCTTTATTTGTTTCTTGCACCGGTAAATGATTAAATGAATCTGACGGGATTTTAAATATGGCGGATGTGTTCATCACCAGTAGATCACTTATTGTGATCGGTGTCCTTCTGGTCGTCCGTCCTTAAATATGAATCGAGCGGAAGGAGCGGTGTATTACTGATGCAGACGATCACTCATGCATTAATCGGATTAACGATCTACTGCGGGCTCGACAAAAAGGGAGCGTCAACCGGCCGCAAAAAATCATTGTTTTTCCTTACGGTTGGCGGCAGTACAATACCGGATATCGACACGGTGACCCAGTGGTTCGATCATCAGGGGATGTATCAAATGTGGCACAGGGGCATCACACATTCCCTGTTTTTCATTCCGGTTTGGGCTGCTTTACTGGTCGGCGTTTGCTTCTTGCTTTGGAAAACGAAAGACTGGCGGTTGTTTTTGATTGCCTTCGTGTCCGTGGGTCTGCACGTTTTGGTAGATTTGTCGAACTCATGGGGAACTGGGATTTTAGAGCCGTTGTCTCAGGAGAGATATTCGATCGGTACGCTCCCTTACCGGGACGTAGTCATCAACTTATTAATGTTGATTGGATTCGTCACTTTGCCATGGATCAAGTCGAACGCTTCCTATCGTGTGTTTCGAACAATCTGGCTCCTGATGGCCCTATATACGGCGGCACAGTACGTGCAAGGCGCTGTCGTCTTCGCTTCAGCCGGAGATCGGTATGTTTCCAAGCTGATAGTCGCCCAGACGTTACCGGGAACGTATCGGATTGAAGGGAAGACAGGTAATGTTGTAGAGGTTCTGGAAGCGTCGGCTTGGACAAAGTCGAAGCCACTGTACCGGTTTGAGTCGGACGATCGTGCGGATTTGCGGTTGTTGTTCGAACGGAATCCCGCTGCTAAGGTGCTGTATGACTGGTCCCCGATTATCGTAGTTGTTAACAATGAGCGAGAACTCGGGGTGTTTGATCCGAGATTTTACCGGAACGGTCATTCATTTTTGCATCAATCGATTTCAAAATAAGTCAGAAGAAAAATCCCAAGCAAACCAGTATTAATTAAAAGACTTCACTAACGGAAACTAAAACTATAGTTCAATAAGAAACCAGGACGAGGCTGCCGATATGGATCGGTAGCCTCGTTGACGTATCGGGCAAAATACTTATAACCAAAAATAACCACATATTAACCAAGATTAAAGTTAAAATTGTTATTAGTATCTTACAACGCATCATTAAAAACGGAGGAATCGAAGACTGATGAATATAGCAGGTATCCGATACGAACACTTCAGTGAAAAAGATTATAATGTTGCAAGAGAATTATTAAGCTTTGACGTCGACGCGAGTGAGGACATCCTTCGGTTGCTTGCTGAAGAACCGGAATTGTTTATTACCGCGTTTATCGAGGACAAGCTTGTTGCACTGGCTCAAGTGAACGAGCCTGCATCTCAGTCCTATTTAACTGTGTTTGTCGCTCCGCAGTTTCGCAGGCAAGGAATCGGTTCTGCAATGGTAAAGTATGCTGAAACGAAATTGCGGATGGGCGGAACCCAAAAAGTCAGGAGTTCCTTTCGTGCAGGTCATCAATCATCTCTTGCGTTTGCGCGCAAGCTCGGATATGACAAATACTTTTCATCGGTTTTAATGCAGCGAACCGGCGATCCCTTCTCCTTGGAGGAGCTTCCGGTGAGGATGTATTCGGACGAAGACTATCTTGCCAGTCAGTCGATGTATGCCACAGCATTTCATGATATGCGCGTCCGTGTCGGGTGCTTTCCCGATTCTGTGATCGCCCAACCCAGTGAAAAAGAACGAAGAGCATGGAAAGAGGATGCGGAAGACCGTTTTGTCTTCGAAATAAATGGGGAAATCGTAGCTTATAGCCACCTTTCTGGTAATGAACTCAGTAGTATTTCCGTCCGTACAGACTTTCAGGGGCTTGGGATCGGAAGAAAGTTTGTTATGTATTTATGCAACGAGATCTATCAGCGTGGCAGTGCAAAAGTCGACCTTTGGTGTGTTGTTGGGAATTATGCCAGAAATCTGTATGACAGCCTTGGCTTTAAAGAAAAGTATATCAAGGAATTCATAAGGAAAACGCTGTAATTTTTGCCGTAAATCCTTGACAGGAAAGCATTGCATACAACGTTACAGTTTGACAAGAAAGAATTGAATGAGCTGGAACAGAGTTTAGAAGGGCATATCCGATATTTTGGTAACGCTATAAACACTTCAAAAAGAGGGGCTCGCAAGGGCAATGTCATTAAGTTAAGGCGCATGGCCAAAAATCAAGAACAAGAGCTGGTTATCGAAAGATAGCCGGCTCTTTTTTTGCACGAAAAAGAGAAATAGGACTTGACAAGCA
>NZ_JCAUBA010000038.1:0-14374 GCF_059692235.1 Paenibacillus sp. J2R1T-4
TCCTTCAGATTCGACCTCACGGTCGACACCCTTGTCTTAAGCTATGGTTACTACTGCCTTCACCATTCGGGACTTGAACCCTAGAGATAGCGCCCATGCTGGGCGCACATACAAATAGAGAGCAGCCTCAGCTGCTCTCTATTCATGGGACTGCACCTTAACAAAATAACACGCTTTTACTGGTGCTCGCTTACTTTTGCACCTGTCGCATCAAATAATGCCGCAGGATCTAGATCCTCATTATTCCATATGTATTTCGTAGTCCAAACTAGTATTCCCTCTCCTGCTTTAGCATCTGGACCACTCAACAGATTAACAGACGTTCCCGCTTTTAAAACAAATCCTGCTGGGAAAGTGTACGATTGGTCACCCGTCACACTTATGAGTTTCCAACTACTCATGTTCACATCCGTAGTACCGGAATTCGTGATGACCACGATTTCGCTATCTGCATTGACCGATGTTATCCCAATGTCTCCAACACTGATTGCTCCGGACGAGGCGGGAATAGCGGCTTACATACGCGAATTCTTCGTGGAGAAAGGAAAGCCGATCCGCATGCAGGACTATATCGTTCTGGACGAATCGCAGCAGTTAACCTGGCTATTTCAAACGAAGCGGGAGAATGGCTTGCGGACCGAGGTGCGGCGCGGCGAGCTTGGCGGCGCCGCAAACAATGCGAACGCGCTGGATGCGCCGGGGGCAGGCGGCCTTGTGCTGACTTGTCATGCGCCGGAACTGGACTTGAATGTCTCGGTCGCGGAAGCTCCGGTCGTATGGTCGTATGTCAGCACGAACGATTTCAAACCGTTCGATACTATACGCTATGAAACGGCTGAAGCGGTAAGGGCGGCCGTGGCGGACTTTATGTTCACTCCTGTACTTTAAAAACATATTGTTTACAGAATAAATCAATGAGCAGTTGCCGCGGCAAACTGCTCATTGATTCGTTCAACAATCGCTCTGCATCAGGATTCATTCATTGTCACGACATAATCAAAACCAGGGGGGAGAAGTAAGCGGTAATCGTCGAACGGTTTTTTGCTTCTAACGTAACTGCAATTTGCGTTCCTCGAGCCTTTGACGCACATGCATGCAGTTGATTATTTTCTCCATGAGATCCTGGGCCGTATAGAAGTAGTGATTGCTCGCCTCGAAGCCGATACGGGAATCGTTCCGGACGATATCGTACAACGCTTTGGCCAGTTCGATCTCCTCTTCGATAATGACGTAAAGCTGAGCTTTGATGGCTTGGAATTGCGGTTCGTCTGCGGCGGTATCCAGCTTATCCCTAAGTCTTACAAATTTCGTTTGCAAATGCGAAGTTTTAAAATGGCAGTACGCCGCCTTTGCCACATGCAGCAAATCGAAGAATGCGGCCTTCTTCCTGCTGTCCGAGCGGTCGATGAACGGTTCCGCTTCCTGAAGAATGCCGATACCCCGTTTCCAGCCGTCGGCAACCTTTTGAAATTGTTCCTCGAATATTTCCTCCGGATAAATTGATCGCCAGCTCTTCAGATCGTCGTAGGGAATGCCGACCATGGTGGCGGCAAAGCCTGTCGGCTTGTCGTACAGCAAATTGGCCGGCCCTATATTTTGCGGCGCGGTGTAGGCAACGCTAATGTGGAAAGGAAACTGCCCGAATGCACTGCTGAATGCGCTCCAAGCTTCCCTGACGACGGCGCCTGCTTCTGCGCCGAATACTTTGCCAGCGACAAGCTCGGGCCCCTTGACGCTCGATTGTTCCGTGTCCCAGTAATATTGGGAAGCGAACTCCAAATTCAAGGAAGGGTAGCCGCCGAGCGTCCAGCTGAGCATCAGTCCGCTTACGCCCGACTTTTGCAGGTTGTTTAAATGCCGCTCCAGCAGATCCATAGTAGGCAAGTAAGGAACGGATGCGCATTCCCAGGTGATATTGAACTGCACCTTGGCTACGGCGGATAAACCTCTTTGCCTTGCCTTGCTCCAAATGCGCAATGATTTCTTGCTGGGGCCCACTTGCGAAATGGAGTAGTCGACCACATGCCCTTCGACGCCGCCGATATTCGTAATCAGGCCTTCCTCGCTGTTGCTCATCACGCTTACGCGATCGGGCAGCAAACCGATGGCTTCATCTATCGTGTCGGGGCTCCATCCGAGCCATTGCGTCCATCCCCAAGTCCAGCATAAGATTCTGGCGTTGGGCGCCACGCTATGTGCAGCTTCGGCAATGATCCGGTTGACCTCCGATGCGACCTCATGTGGCAATCGGCTTGCGCAGCGCGGACAATTCGTGTTTCCGCCGCCGGCTCGGGAAAAGCAATTCGTCAAATTTTCTGACATGGTGATCGTGAAGAGGCCGGCGAGCTTCGGAACTTCCGTGAACAACCGCGCCGTACCCGTTCTGAGATAGTCTTGAACTTCCGGATGCGAAGTGCAAAGCGATGCATCCTCTACACTGGCATGTCCCTTCCAGTCCGGGAATTTCTCAAAAAATGACAAAGGCATCGCACGCGGCTCGTTATAGTATAAGTAGATGCCGATTCCGTAGTCCGCCGCACGGTCGACGAGTCTCTTTAAGCCTTCAATGCGCTTCTCCCAATTGACGGATAACTCCGGCGCGTGTACGAAAGGAACCAGCTTATAAAGTATGGCCTGCAGCCAAACGCCGTTAATGCCCAGCTTGGAAAGCTGCGACAGCAGCTCTTCCGGATAAGGGTCGACGTCGGCGTCCAGCAGCGGATCTCCGTATACGGCGAAGTAGGAATACACATAGCGCAGATCGAAGCGGGTGTTGCGCACGGTTGATTTAGGCTCAAGATAAGGCGCGTTGCGCTCTTCCATCTTTTTTTGCAGCCAGTTCAAGCCTCTTAGCAGCCCGACTTCGTCGACGGCCTGGATATCGATGCGCTCTGCGCTCACCCGGATACGATGGCTTTCGGATAATAAAGCGGAATCGGGCTTAATGGATAGCGAGAGGATACGCTGAGGGACGACGCCGATATAGCGTTGATCGGCTGTGTTTGCACCGTCTTGGGGGCCGGAGCCAGGAACGGGCGAAACGGATAACCGGATTCCCCATACCGCTTCATGCTCGGCTACAAAGCGGCGCGCAAATTTTTCGACCCTTTCCCGCCCTTCGGGATAGACGATCGTCCATTCATTGCTCAACAGCACTTCGTCGGGATTAGCCGAGACTGCCCACGGCTCAGCGGATTTGTAATTGCATGTAAAGGTATTCAAGAAATCAAAAGGTTTGACCGGACTTTCGTCCCGGCTATGCGGAAAATGTGCATCGATCGTCTCGCGTATTTCCCGGGTGCGAAGCTCCTCGTCCCGTGTAAGCGGTATGTAAGCGACCGGCTCGACCGCAGGCTTTACATTGCCCAATTTGACCCAAAGAAAATCGTCCTCTTTGAGCGCATAAGCAAGCATGTCGGGACTCCAACCGAGCAGCTCCAGCAGCTGATTGTAGGGAAGAATATGCCAATTGGTGCGTATGATCGTAATATACCCGCGGATCAGCCATTGTTCGTCGATGCGGTGAGGAACGCGAAGACCCATATCCCGCGCAAGCGTAAGCACATTTTCTTCCGTCGTTTTGAGAATCTTGGCCAATCTGTCTAGCGGAACAAGCTCCCAATTGCGCCATACCACCGTTTGCTGAATGGTTGGAAAATGGGGGAGACTCAGCGGTTCGACATCTTTGTTTTCTGCATAGCCGGGATACAACATAGTTACCTCCGCATATGTTTAATTTCGATAATAATACAGGCACATCCAGGAAATATATTTAGAAGCCCGGATACTCCGGGAGTATCGTCTTGGTCATCAGGCTGTCCACCCGCTCGATCTCCTGGCCGGTCCACCAGCGCAGCAGATCGAAATCGTGGATGAACAAGTCCTGGATGAGCCCCCCGTTCTGTTCCTTCGAGAAATGCCAGCCGTGCCGCTGCTCGGGGTTCGCTGATGCGGCTTGCGCATCGTCACAGAAACGACCCGCCGAGCTCGCTCTCCTCGAATCTTTTCGACGAAGTAATCAAGCAAATCTTATCGAATATAAATCCGCGTCGCGCATCCGCGCGGTCAATACTACTTCTTTGTCTGCAAATTTTGCAAGCTCATCATTATCAAAGGTTATTACTCGGTCAATGGAATCACCGAAAATCTCGCAGCTTTCAAGTGTTTCTCCCGTGGACGACCGCAAAGTGAAGTATATATAACCCCGTGCCGATGTCGAAAAGTTAATCCTCATCTCACCGCTTGTAAAGGTAAACGGCTTGGTGGTTATGACTCTTTCGGTATAACCGGCGTGCAGCGAAACGAACCCATCGCAGCGTATGGTATATCGCCACAATTGTGCCGGCACATCCATCCAATGATTGTCAAAACTGTATAACGACAACTCGTGCGGTTCACCTTCTACAAGGGGAGGCGTTTCGATAAGCCCGCGTGCCGGAAAGCAGTCTCCGTAAACCCAATTTGAACCGTTTTCCATACCGGGGCGCATAAAAGCCTCATCATACCGCGTAAAATTTATACCGTCGCGGGAAACCATAAATACGCAGTCTGTAACCGCAAGCCCGTAGCGCTTGTGATTCTTCGAGGGCAACATGCGTTCAAGACGTTTTTCTTTTCCGCCAAGCTGCTCAAAATTGTCGCTCCATTCGGGGCGTTCTACATATCTCGACGGAAAACCTATATACAAATGCGGTGCGCGGACATAGGGCGAAACGCAGTTTGTATACAGCGGATAATCCTCCGAGTCTCCAAAACTAATCAGTTCGGGGTCGCTCCATTTTTTGCCGTCTTCCGACCAAATGTAACGTATATCTCGTATTCCGGCGTTCCAGTCGTCGCCTATGATATTGTGGAACCCGCGTATATATCCGCGATAGATCCCCGCAAGCTCGTCCCAGAAAACAACGTTGAGAGAATCCATATATCCTTTTGTAGTGATAATATCGCCCATTGTAAAGTGAAGTCCGTCGGGACTTGTGAACATTCGCAGCTCAATTCGCTGCCCAAACTCCGGATTATTATATTTTCCAACGCCTTTATATTTCTCGGACGCAGGAACGGCAGGGTTATCATCGCGGAAGACCATAAAGTTATCAAAATTATTCGTATTTTTGTCCAAAATAATATTGTTCTCGCGCGAGCCTTCCCATTCGCAGATTCCGAGGGCAGGCTTTGTCCATGTAATTCCGTCGCGGCTTTCGGCATAACAAACACGAATGCCATTCGTCGTGTGATCCTTGTTGTCAGGGCTATACATCTGCCAGGCAAGATAGTACATCCTGTATATCCCGTTGTCATGTAAAATATTGTGGTAATTGCAACCGTTGCCCTCCCATGATGCATCATGGTTTATTGCGATCTCGCGGCGAGTCGGTTCATGCAAGCGGAATTCTGCTGTCGTTTTGGCATTGTCAATCAAATAGTCGTCGAAAAAGCATTCGCGTTTGGATGAAATGTTTATCATGTTATACCCCTTTATTTTCCTATATTTTCAATACTAAATAGGACAGCTCCATTTATAGCCATGTAGTTCCACTCCAGTATTTTAATGCATTTGAAATCACCGCTACTTGTCCAATTCTTGATTTGAAAGATGGCGCTGTCGTCCAAACATTTCGGCTGCCATTTACGGTATCATCACCAGCAGTCGCATTTGCACCTTGATAAATATAAGAAGTTCCGGCAGCTTCAATAATGTTGTCGAAAGATGAAAATTGTGCGTTATTGTCCGATACGATATACCACTGCCATCCGCCGGACACTTTCGACTTAATGATGTTCCCTTTAATCATGCCACCCGTATTGGCGGCTCCTAAAATATGAAACACATAGCCGCTCCCAACGACATCACGAATAACTGTATTACCCTGAACTACCGAATCAGCAGAATTTCCACTAACCCTAAATACGCTCCCAGAATTACCTGTTAAATTTGTGAGCGTGTTACCCGATATATCGGCAGCATACGAATCGATACAAGCTATAGCCCCGCCTGGTGGATTAGAGCAACCATCCAATCTATTACCTTTTATAGTTGCACGATTGGACCTATATAATTGTATGAAAAAAGCGCTAACGTCTTGAATGGTATTACCAACGATGTTCGCATAATTTGCCCTATCTGTGTGAATACCTTGTGCGACTTTGTAAATATTGTTTGCTGATAGAACTACATGTTGAGCGTCATTTAAACTAATCCCTGTTGTACTATACGTGCCATTAAACAATCCGTGAATGATATTGCCGACAACTGAAATTTTACTATCAAGACTTTCAACACCTGGCGCCGGGTATGTATCAAGAGTGATCCCGCCAACTTGATTCCCGATACAAATATTTGATGATACGACACTATTTAAAGTATTTACAGAACAAACAATACCCCAACCACCCTGATTTGCAGAATCCTTTTTGTTGCCATAGCACAAATTACCAATAATGCGTGTTTTCTTAGTTGTATTGCTTACTACAATTCCGCTACGTTGAGCATCATGTGACGTGACGCCGCTAATATAAACATCTTCGCCATTTAAGATTTGAATATTATCATACAAAGATGCATTCTTATACTCTCCGCCGGTAATTGAAACTTTCGCAAGAGGTGTAATTGCATATAATCCAATCATACCGCTATCAACTTCAATGTTTTCACATATCAGTTTTTTCTTGGCTCGGGTAACAATGTTGATTGAAACAGATGGTTTAAATTTAGCGCCCTTTAAAATTAATGAATCGCCTGAATGCTTAATAGAGCAATGAGATTCTGACTTAATGGTTCCACCTGCATTATTATCCTTGTTTTGATCAATTTCAATGTCGCCATCAATAATTAAATTATAAGCAGTGTTTAAGAGAGTTGCGTTTGAGCCTGCGAATAATTTAATGCCGCCAGAACCGATAAGTTTAATATCACCAATCGCGGTCAAGCTTGATGTGCTAATATTCAAGCCACATAAGTTGATAGGTAATTTAAATGTTGCAGAAACATCAAATAGTGCTTGGAGTTTTGTGTATTCATTGGTACCATCACCCTGTAAACCCGCAAGAGTTGCTAATAGTTGATCATAATAACCAACAAGCACCCAGCCATTCAATGTGTAGAATCCGTCATTTACACTCGATTTATCAGAATTGTAAATATACATAGCGCCAGTGCCTTTTATTCTGATCGTTCTGGTTTGAAAATTACTATTCAGAGATAACATTTCAGAAATAGATTCAACGGTGTAGACGGATGCTCCATTAATCTCTTGCTGTGTTTTTCCGCTACTATCGAGAATAGCACTCGCTGGATGTGCTTCAGCCATATCACGACCTGCCAATTCGTTATGCTCAAGCTTCGCCGCTATTCCTGGGGGAATTTTGCCAGATGAAGCCTCTTGCCCGTAAGCCGTTGACGATCCCCCGAGTATGCTGCCCGCGGCTAGGGCCACACCGGCCATGCCGAATGACGTTAGTAGCTTTCTGCGGCTAATATGGCTGCCGGATTCCTCCGGCCGTTCCTGCTCCTGCTCCAAACCTTTCCCCGCTTGCTGCTCCATATTTTATTCACCTCATCTAAGTCGATTTTTAGGTCAAATATTCGTCTTTACCGAGATACCCTCAGGTTCACGGACGCGGCATACTGCTTGTTGCGATCGTCGATCATTTGCGAGCCTCCCATTTCGAGCCAACGCGCCATGATGCCATCCCAGCTGGCGGTGCGTATTTCGCCGTTTAACACCCGCACCTTCTGCTCGCTAAGATAATCGTTCAAAGCACCAAGCTTCGGATACGACTGCCATTTGGTCGTATCGTAATACACGCCATAATCGATCGGTTCGAATCGCGGCAGCCGGTTTACCTGTTCCCGCTTCAAATTGTACTCTGCAAATGTCCATGCGTTAACCGGCCATACCGGTTTGCCCGGCCAGTTAATAAACACCGTTTTGTATTTGGCGTAATAATGCGCTTTGGCCAAATCGGTTTTGTCCTCGGAGATAAATTCGACCATCCCGTCTGGAGTCGCCGTGTAGTTGTCGCCTTCGATACCGAACGAGGTCAGCATGTTACCTTCGTAAGTTCCCTGGTAGTCAAAAAACTTTAAAACCGTTTCGGGACTGGCATTCTTTTTGTAAATGACCCAGACCGAGTTAGCGATCGGCGAGACAGGCAAACGATTGAGGCCTTGTTCGCCCTCAAGCACAACCGGAACATAGTTGTAATCTGGGACGGATTTCCTCAGCACCTCGCCGGCGTTTACTATCGTTCCCGAAAACGTGGCGGCAACCGCCCCTGCCCGGTTATCGGCAATCAGCTCCTGTTGTTTGTCTGCAGCCGACAACAGTAAGTCCGACCACAAATATCCTTTCTCGTTCCAACTGGCGAGCTTGGCAAGAAACTGCTTATAGGCAGGATGAAGCTCAGGCGGCTTCAACTTTCCGTCGGCGTCCTGCCACCAGGCATAGCCTTGCGGCAGAAAGCTCGAGCCGAGAACGCCCTCCAGCATGTTAAACGCGCCGCCCGATGCAACGGTAAGCGGTACTGTGTCCATCTTGCCGTTACCGTCGGGATCTTGCTCCTTGAACGCTTTCAACACTTGCTCAAATTCGTCTATCGTTCGCGGGAGCGGCAACTGCAGCTTGGCGAGCCAGTCAGCGCGGATTTGCAGCGCGTTGAACGTATGCAGACCGTTCTCGATCGGAATACCGAGAATATTCCCTTCATACGTCGCCAGCTTGAACGCTTCGGGTACGACGTTTTTCTTGAGATGGGTCCCGTACCGGTCAAGCAGATCGTTGAGCGGCAAAAGGAGCCCTTCGTTAAACGCCTGTACCGCCTCGGTTATCGATAATTCGGCGAAGTCCAGCTGCTCGCCGGAGGACAGCATGGCCGCCCGCTTCGACCGGCACGGCCCACCTGATCCCCCATCCGAGAAGACGATGCGCACATCAGCGCCCGTTTGCTCCAATATTCGATCATGCACCCGCTTCTCCTCAGCCGTTTGCCGGTCAAAGGAGGGGCTGCAATTCAGCCCGACGATGCGAATTCCGCTCGATATCGGTTGGCCGTCGTTCGGACCTGATTGCTCCGGAGCAGCCGAATCGCAAGAAGCCGATGCAAGGAGAACGATCAGGAGCATTGGGGCAAGCATCGTTTTGATCCCTCTGTATGAACGCATCGATTCAAGCCCTCCTTATGCTCCCAAGCCGTCCTGCGGCAGTTTACTTCGCTTTCAGCTCCTGCAGCTTTTTCGTAGCGCTCTCTTCCGACAACCGCAATGCGGTATTCACGTCGATCTCGCCTATCATAACCTTATTCATATTCGCAACATACAGCGAGGCGATCGGTATTTCATTGACGCTTTTATACGGAACTTCCGCCAGTTTGTTGTAAAAGTAGGCGTTCCAGTTTTTATCCTTCACCTTCGTACCCTGACCGAATTCTTTCCTGACATCCAAGTTTTTCACCACCGGCATAAAGCCTTTTCTGGCAACTTCGGCCTGGAATTCGTCCGTTAGTAGATACTTCAGCATTTCCATTGCCGCATCCGCGGTTTTTTTGTCTTTGGCCATCCGGGTAATACCGAAATATTGAGTATACGGCTGTCCACCCACATTCGGAAAATCCTGGAACGACGGAAGCGGCACCCAGTCCCAGTTGAATTTGCTTAATTGATCCTCGCGGCTATTGGCCACGAAAGCTGTCATCCCGCCAATCATCGCGACTTCCTGATCTTTGAAAAAGCCGTCGATGGCATTGTGTTTCTTCAAATATTCCTGAATGCCGGCTACCTCGGCAGGGGCGATCAGCAGCGTCTGGTAAAATTTCTTCCAGCGTTCGTCCCGGTTGATCGTAGGTGTCTGCGTCTTCTCGTCAACGAGTGGAATGGACAGCGGATTCATGGACAGCATGTAATTCGTAAACGGCAAGTATCCGGCATATGTTTTATCGCCCTCGGTCCGGGTCAGCTTGCGCGACATATCGATGATTTCTCCCCAACTGACGCCGTTTTTCGGATAGGGGACGCCGAATTTATCGAAAATGTCTTTGTTGTACATGATGCCGAGCGTATCGGCAACGACGGGAAGCGCATACATGCCGTAGCTCGATTTCTGGATGCCGCTAATGTTCGACGGGTCAATCCGGTTCAGATCGAGCTGGTGCTTCTTGATCAGATCGGACATGTCCAACTGCAAATCGTAGGAGATGACCTCGTTTTCGAAATAACCGACATTGGCGAAATAAACATCGTAATGGGTATTGGAGGCGAGCATGCCGGGAACATCCATCCCTTTGCCCGTATTCTGGATGTACTTGATCGTGTCGTTGGGAAATTTCTTTCTCAGGCTGTTGCCGAACCGATTATCGAAATCGGCCGGTGTCATCCCGTTCTGCGAGTAAAATACAACTTCGGCGGGCTCCCTCGGTTTTTCTTGCACCGTCGCTTTCTCTTCCTTGTCTTGGCCACCGGTGGTTGTTTTATCGCCGCCGGTCGTGACCGTACTACCCCCGCTGCAGCCTGCCAGCAACAAAGCACCGGCCATCAGCAACAACGGAATCATTGTAAAACGCCTCTTCATCTTCATCGGACCATCTCCCCTTTTTCCTCCATCATATCGATCTCGGCCCCGGACGCCGGAACAATTTCAGCCTACCCGATCATCGGCGATCTTTTCAATTACAATATATTAAAGCCGTTGCAATGAGCGGCTTTCAGTCCCAAGTTCAACGAGTTGAATATTGTGATACAAAAAAATATCCCCCGCTTCATATTCCCCCATTTCATTTTCACGGGAAGTGAAAAAGCCGACGGTGTTTCCTGTCGGCTTGCGAGTCGGACCGATCGTTCAGCTATCGGCGAGTTGCGGCTTTTTCTCCATGTTCCGCGTAAACAAAAGCTCTCTGTACTCGGAAGCAGTGATGCCGGTGTACATTTTGAATACTTTGGCAAAATAACTGTTGCTGTTGAAGCCAGAGCGTGTGCCGATGTCGGCGATTTTCGTTCGGGAGTCGGCTAGCAGCCGCTTCGCTTCCTCGATACGGAATTCGTTCAAATATTCGATCGGAGTCCGGTTGTACCTTTTTTTGCATACGGTAATCAAATGCTGCTTCGATAGGCCCAAGTGTTCTGCCATCTCATCCAGCGAGAAGTTTTCCGTGTAATGCGCGACTATATAGTCATGGATTCTGTCTGCATAATCTTTCGTTTCCTCGGCATAATCGCGGAAGCTATGAAACTTCGCAAACAGGAATTGCTTCACCGCAGTGACGTTCATAATCCCTCTGTCCGTAATAAGCTGATTCAATTCATTTATAAACGTTAAGCTATGCTGGCCGAACATGCGAAGAAGCAGCGTAACCGTCTGATAAAAATTAAGATTATACTCCACTACAGTCAGATTCCCGGAAAATAGAGCGTTCAGCGCCTCCGTAAAGCTCCGTTCGTTTTGCTGCCGGATCGCCAGCTCCAGCTCCTCAATAGCGGCGGCTTTCACCGGGACCTCATAGTCCATCGGCAGCTTGTTAAAACAATAGACTGGACTGTCCGCCGTATAAATGCGGCCGATGTTGTAGGCGTACAACGCTTCGATATAAGACGTATGAACGTCTTCCAATGAATGAATGCCGCCGATGCTAATGACGACCGAATCCAGCTCAGAAGGATCTAGCACAAGCAAAAGCTCGGTCATAAACCGGTTCATATCTTCATGCTCGAGCTGGAACAGAATGAATTCATCTCCGTTTGGTACATTGAACGGCTCCAATCGGAACGATGACGACGCAGCCATGCGCTGCTGAATGTACTGAATCTGGGAAGCGGCAGCGTTCTCGGTTTTCTTTCCTTCCTGCGGATGCTTTAGGGTGATGATCGCTACAACGAGATAAGGCGACATCTCAGGCAATCGTCGGACGAGGTCCGGATTGACCGGAGTTTCCCCGCGAATGAAACGACCAAGCAGCGATCTTCTTTGCTGCTCAAGCAACGATCTTCTTTGCTGCTCTTCACTTTCCGTCACTCTAGCGACAAAGCTGCGGAAGGGCTTATACAGCACGCGTGCCCCAAACACGATAAATACCGACATGACACCGATGACGGTGAACAATACCGCCAGCACTTTATTTTTGAGGGCTCCTGCCTCTTTGTACAACAGCTGAGTATTCACTTCGCGGACTAAAGCCCAGTCAAACGCCTCAAGCTTGATCCGGTCGACTTGAATATTGGAATTTCCCGTTTGCTCCGGCAGCACAGTACCGATCAATGCTATGTCACGGTGATACATAACTGTGCCTTTCGCATCGGTCAAATAGTAATTGTACATCTGGGCGTTGCCATTCAGCTCGCTAAGAAAGGACATATACATTTTATCCAAATCTACATTAAAGATGATATAGTTCGGTTCCTTTTGCAGCCCGGGAAGCTTATGCACGATGGATGCCATCTGTTTGCCTGGCTTCGAATATCCTGCCTTAATCTCGTACTGGTACAAAGGGATTTGCGGCGTTTGCGAGGCAATCCACGGAATGGCGCTCCGCTCGGGATTACGCTCGATTCCGTAATTGGAAATCAGCAGCGACCGCTCGGCGCCGTTATACAGCATATATTCTGTGACGAAAGGACTAACATACAAAAGTTTGTTCAGCTCAAGCCACGCCTTCCAGTGCTCCGTCGTCGTCTGCAAGTTGGTGAAGCGGGCATCGCCGGCGGTCGTGCTGGTGAAATCCATAATCTGCTGCAGCATCCGTTCCATCAGTGTCGCGGTGCGGGTCAGCTCGGTTCCGTTTTTGGCGTCGACCAGACGGATCGTTTGCTTCAGAAACAGATTCGTGTTGTAAGCGCTTGACAATAAAGCCGGAATGAGCGACACAACGATCAGCACGATTGCCACCCGATACAAATAGGAGCGGGTATCCCGTTTCAACGCCGATTCCCCCTTCATGAACAAAAAAGGAGCCCAAGCTAAGCCGCTCCTTCCTGTTCATCATACAATTGGTAATACCATAGTATAGAATATGCACTATTAGTCTACTAATTTTATCCGGGATCGTCAATCGCAGAATACTTCGTCCTTATAGCCCTTCTCGCGAATCAATTGATCGCGAATTTCATTGACGGTCGTCTCCAACGGATTGTTTCCCGCTGGGCGCTATTGTAAAATGACGGTATAAAACATTAAGGTTGCTTGCGGTCTGCGAGAGACATAATGAACCGAGAATTCAGCGTGTCTCTTCTGTTGTTGCCGCCTCCTTTCCGGCAGCGCTTGACTGGCTAGATGGCTTCCGTTCTATACCCTAATTTTCTGACATGACCAGACCGCTTGGCAACAGGGTCGGGAAGCCCGCCGTCGCCGGGGTTCGTGTCGATCTGCCTGTTTAACCCCCATCACTACAAGGTTTCTGGTCGCTCGGCGTTGCATCGACTCTTTTCGTAAGTCCATCCTAATACCGATTTCAAGTTCAATCAAAGTCGCAGAAGTTGCTTCTGTGGAGCATCGATTTTTGAACGGGGTCTTACTCGCGCCTCACCCCGCTTGCGGCTACCCCCTTGACAAATAATAACTCAAAAGCAAGAAAGCGAAGCCAAGCGAGTACCCATGCTGTGGCTGAATCTATGCTTGCTCTTGCTGTTCCTGCGTTCGGCTCCGGCGGTTGTCGGGTTCCGGGAGGACTGTTGTCCCGAACAACTCCCGGTCATGATGGTTTGCACGGTCGGACGGACGTGATCTTTCTCATAAGACCTTACGAAATCTTCAGAACTAATATGAAATTTCTCAAGTTCTTCTCTGCCCATCTCTTCATCTCTTCCATAATACGCAGCCTCTATTCTACCAATATTTCAGTGCTATAATAATTCCTATTTCTTAACTATCTCCTTTAAGTGGCTCTGATCGCCTGTCTTAATATACATTAGAAAGTGATATTGATTAATAAGTGCTTTTTTCTTTAAAAGTGCCAAATTAACACCTCCTTAGAAAATAGTACTCCCTGAATCTATCAATATATACTAAAGTTATATCGTCTACAGCGGGAAGAACGCCATTCCTCAACTGGAGCGGCGGTTTTGTGTATGGTCTGAATTTTAGTTATCTCACCTTAATCTGATTTGCAAATTGAGGCTTTTGGGAGTTGGTATGTTTTCTAGTTACTTTATCAAACGTATCCACTGAATATTTTAATAAACCTATGGAACGCTCGTTCTGAAATAGGTATTTGGAAGTCGGAATAAATTAGGACAAACTGATGTGATTAGTTTACGCATGTCATTTGATGAATCGAGTAGGAGGGAGTGATTAACTCCCGACCTCTCACACCACCGTACGTACCGTTCGGTATACGGCGGTTCATGAAATATTCCGTAATGAGTTATATCTGTCCATTAAACTCTTCAGTCCGT
>NZ_JCAUBA010000039.1:0-12606 GCF_059692235.1 Paenibacillus sp. J2R1T-4
TCGAGAAAGAATGGGACGATTATTTGAACCAACTGAAAAAAATGGGTCTGGAGGAAATGGTCAAAATTTATCAAAAAACGTACGACAGATATATCAACACGAAGTAGACGAACGGTTCGCGATAGTTGGACATAAATCGGAGGGGTGGGGAGGTCTGCCGGTTCATGTCCAAGAGGCGTGCTTGGGAGAGCATGTGGCGGGCGATTGTTCCGGTCCACCGAATGGTAAACGACTGGCGGTGGTGTACCCATTTATCCATAAGTACTTCACCAAAGGCGCGATGATGGGTTCATTGAAGGAATAATCATCGCTATCAATGGAAGCAAACAGATGGAGGTAGCGACATGGGGAAAGTTGAAGGACAAATAGTAACTGAATCGTTAAAGGTAAAAGCAATAGAATTAAAGGGAGCAAGCAACTGCAGGGATCTTGGCGGTATTCGGACTGTTTCGGGCAGAGAGATCCGTTCGGGTGTGCTGTATCGGTCTGGACAGCTTGCGAATCTAACCGTGGAGGATGCTGAACTGCTTCAAGCACTTGGCATCCGTCGAATCGTTGACCTCCGGGGCGAACAGGAGGCGAAGCGTCAGCCCGACCGCGTACTCGTAGGTGTTGAGACGATCCATTGTCCGATAATACCAGGTTCACGGGAGATCATCGAGATGAACCGACTGCTCGTGGGTGAGACGGAAGCGTATGGGCGCATGTTCCGAACCTTGATTAAGGAAGAAGGAGTGCCGACACTGATTCACTGCGCCGCAGGCAAGGACCGGACGGGCTTCGGCATTGCTCTGATCTTGCTGGCGTTGGGCGTGCCCATGGCGGCGGTGATCTCCGACTACATGCTGACGAATCGGTATCTGAGCAAGGTTCCATTTGAGTCCGGCGATGCGGAAGACAATCAGTCCGATGGCATTGGAACTGAGGTGCGTACAGTAGGTATCCTTAGCGCAATGGAAGCTCATCCCGAACATTTGGAAGCGGCGTTCGGGGAGATTGAAGCGGTGTACGGATCATTGGATTATTATTTGTGTCATGGCCTGGGTTTGCCGGATGATATCCGAAAACGGCTGGAGGCGGCGCTTCTTGAGGAAGTTGCATGTGAAACATGAGATACATCTAACGAACTCGACCCCTAAGAAATTCCCAATTATGTCGAACAAACATTGGGCACTCCGATTAAGGGGATACCGGTTCGATCGAAAGTATGAAAATAAGCAACAGGCAACAGCAACCTGTTTGGTGCACAAAAAAGAAGGGGAGTTTTCCCCTTCTTTTTTAACTATGCCAGAAATTATATAATTCGAGGGGGTTGCCCTTTTTTTAATAGTGATAGGGGCTAATAAATATTAGAATTTCTTTAGCGGACTAAAGTAGATGTGGATGATTTATACACAATCCAAAGTCGAATAGAAGGGCAGGGAGGTGGAGCGGAGAAACGAAGTGGTGGCCTTTGTGGTGGGGTTCCTACCTCTAAACATCATAATCAAGGGAACCCTAGCACAACAGCAATCGTAGCCCACCTTCCTGCCCTCCCGCGCGCACAACTGAACTCGGGTCGCCAAGGACCGCTAGAGTGATCTTCTCTAGCGGTTTTTCATACTTTAAATACCAGGTTTGAGGTCGAGCAGGGTTAAGCCGGATTTGGCCATCGCCTGTTCCCAAGTTGCTATTTCCGGAACCCGAAACCCGTAGGAAACCGGGTTCGTGAAGGCGATTAATTGTCCGTCAGCGGAGCGGAGTTCCGCTCTTGCCCAAGCGTATTTCGTACCTTTCCAGTTGAATGCCATTTCGAATGATGAGTCCTCGGCGTTATTCGCCGTGCTGAGCACCTGCACACCATTCTCAATCCAGCATATGTGTCCTGTATCCAATCCGCTCACCTTCATTTGATACCTGATGGTGGGGTTGCCCGCGGAGTCGACAACTTTCGTCAGATCGCTTCCTGGATAATACGCTTTTCCGTCGACAAGAATGATTACCTCAAGAGCAGGTCCACAGGTGACATAAACACGGCCTAAGCGGATGTTCTCCATAATCGCGTTTGCCGACAATTGCTGGGCGAACACGCACGTAGTCGGACTTCCGACTCTGGCTTGCTCGCTCCCGTTGTAATAGATCTCATTGCGGTGGAAATCCGAACCGCCGATTCCCGGAATTCGGTACCCTTCGTTCCATAATGTATTCCAGATGGCAAGTGCTTGTTCAGTGGCGACAGGACTGTCCTGATGCTCTGGCGCGTTAATGATCTCAAGTGTGTCAATCAGACTTAAATCCGTATCATGAAAGGTCCATTCATACCCAGCGAGTGCCGGATGATTGATCGAACAGATTGCACCGTCATCCGCAGCTTCACGGATAATGCGATTCATGCCCAATTCACTGTCGAGCCCTCCGTCGGCACAATTCGGATTCCATTCCAGCCAGGATCGCGCTCCAATAGCATTCCAATGACCAGCTTTGGCTGTAACCTCAGTTCCCGGAATAACGAGCAAGTCGGTCTTCGGCCAAGATGTAGGGAGGATATAATGATCGGATGCAACAATAAAATCGAGCCCATTCTGCTGTGCTTGCCGATTCAATTGATCCGGTGTCAGGCATCCGTCCGACATCGTTGTGTGCAGATGACAGTCACCTTTATACCATCTGCTGCCTTCTGCCCGAACTTCATCCCAATCGTAACGGTGAAGGGTGAATGGCTGGGCGTGACCAGCGGAAACATCCGTCCACACATCGCGATAAGGATCGGGAATATTGGCGCCGACGGGGAGTCGGCCGGTTCCGGTTTGGATGTGCAAGTCGAACTCCGGTTTCTTCTTTTGCATGAAATCGATACGCCATTCGCCAATTGGAATTTCTCCTGCCACACCGCTCATGCTAGTCTTCAGCGGGTCCTGGTGAATGGTGATTGTCCGTGGGCTATACATGTCCAGATGCTGGTATCGCACCCTGCCCAAAGGATCACGCACTGTGTACATGACCCACCTGAAGCGTGCAGTGCGGCAATCCACATTTAAGACGAGCCATTCACATGCTTCATTCACTTGAAAAATGTGTGAGTTTGCCATGTTAATCGTACATGATTCCTTATTCGCCAACTGTGATTGATCATTGTTCACCCGCTATGCCACCTCGCACTGTTTTCGTTTCAAAAAAATGAATTGTCCAAATAGTTACGACGCCTTGTTGCCTTTCTTTCTACCATCCACCGGATCCTGGAGCTTTCAAGTCGAACCACAATCTACATAAAAAATAAGCCAATCGCTTTCTTCCTCCACACGAAAAAATGGGATTGTTACAGATTTAGTTCATTCGTCTCCATGATAATTGATCCTCCTTCGTCGTAACGTTGTTTATTTAATTAAATTCGTTTGTAAATTATATCAAAATAAAAACCGTCCGTAAACCTTTTTATCTCAAGGAGATCAATAAAGGTGATTGGTGATTTTGCCGCGTAAAATGAAAACTTAATATTTTTATTTCATGAAATAATTTATTTACGGCAAGCGTTTGCGAACCTTAAGTATCCTCACTTTATACCAACGGTTGCCTACTTCACGAGTTGCGGGCAAACCGCTTTGTGACCGTTAGCTTGAAGCTGGAGATGAGCTCGTTCGGTGACAGGAAAGGCATTCTGGGGGCATTAATGGTAGTAGCAGGTTTGATTGTTATACGCCTACACTCCCCCAAAAAAATGATAAAGGTAAGGGTTTACAAGCAACCGATTCTGGTATATATTTTATCTATTGAATTAAATAAAAGTATTTACGCTATTTAATTCATTTATTATTTTATTCGCGTTTCCGTAATCGTAGTTGAGCGGTTTACGTGGCGACATTCGAGACAGAAGGGAGCAATGCAAGTGCAAACGATTAAAGGCGCTTTCCGTAAAGTCAACATTACACCGGAGGAGGCCACTCCTTTGCAAGGCTACAATCCGAGCCAATACATCGCGAACCCGGAGATGGACATTATGGACGATCTATATGCGCGCGTTCTTGTATTGGACGACGGGAAGCAGCGCAAAGTTATCGTCAGCATCGATTGCGCGCTGACCAATGAAACGACGTTCCAGGCCGCCGATCCAGGCGGCAAGCCGCTCATCTATCGCCACCTGCTGCAGACGTTCCCGGAAGGGACAAGGAACATGTGGGGGAGAGCGGCGAATACGGACGAAGCTGCGGTATCCGTTCATGCCACGCATACGCACAGCGCTCCGGAACATTTCTCGTCCAAATATACGGCGAGGATTGAGCAGGCGATCAAGGAAGCGTCAAACAGCCTGCAGCCGCTTCGCCTGAAAGCGGGCAAAGGAGAAACCGCTGTTTCTGTAAATCGTCGTCCTTTCTTACAACCCAACGAAGCGCTGCCGATCGATAAGACGCTGAACGTGATCGTATTTGAAAGCGAAGACGGTACGCCGGCAGGGGCAATCGTAAACTGTGCGGTTCACCCCACCCTGCTCGGAAACCCGGTTAACCGGGTTTCCGCTGAATTCGTCGGGCTTGCTGCCAAGGAATGGGAAGCGGAAGCGGGTGACGGATTCGTCACGCTATTCATTCAAGGCTTCTCGGGAGATGTCGGGCCATTCGGCCATCACCGGAATGAAACCGACGATACGTACCCTTGGGTTAAGCGGCTTGGACACGAATTATATGCAGAGATCGCTGCCATCGCCGGACAGTTGGAGCCAATTGCTGCGCTGCCTCTTGTCAGCGCAGAGAAGAGAGTCGACTTGCCGACTCGCAAGGGGTACTTTAAGCCTTCGATCGATGTAACGCTTCAAGGCATCCGGATCGGCCAGCTTCTGCTCATTTCCGTATCGTGCGAAGTATTCAACGGATATACGGGCATCGTGCGCCAACATTCCCCGACCGCCTATACTTTATGTGCCGGTGTGTCCAATGGGTATAACGGTTATCTTCCTACGGCGCAAGCGTTTGCCGATGGGCTCGGCGGATACGAGATGAACACGACACCCTATACGCTTGAGGCAACCGAACGATTCGTTCAAGCGATGAAGCAACTGTTAGCAAGCTTGAACGGAGTCTGACCAAGAGGCTGGTGGCGTGACGACTTGCTCATCATCTTGGCAAAAATCATGTATAAATTCTGGTTAATAGGAAGGGAAGTGTGACCATGCATAACGGCAATCAGCATACACCAGTTCGGACCAAACCCTGGAACTTCGGCCTGCTTAGCACCGAGGAGTTCGGGAAGGAGGAAAGGGATATGGTTCTTGGGGTGTTGGACAAAAAAAGAGTGTTTCGTTTTACCGGCAAAGACAAGGAACAATCCGAGGCATACAGGCTGGAGCAGCTTTACTCCGAACGCACAGGCACGAAACATGCGCTTGCGCTTAATGCCGGCACTTCTGCGCTTGTCACTGCGCTCATCGGAGCGGGAGTTGGGCCCGGTGATGAGGTCATCGTACCCGCCTATACTTATATCGCCACGGCGGCCGCCGTGTTGATCGCACGTGCCGTGCCTGTCATCGTGGAGGTAGATGATTCGCTGACCATGGACCCGCAAGCGTTCGAAGCGGCGATTACCCCGTATACGAAAGCAGTTATTCCCGTCCATATGCGCGGCGTGCCATGCCGGATGGACGAAATTATGGCGGTCGCGCAACGGCGCAATATTATAGTCATCGAAGACGTGGCGCAAGCGAACGGGGGAACGTACAAAGGAAAACCCCTCGGTTCTTTCGGCATCGCCGGCTGCTTCAGTTTCCAGCAATACAAGCTGATTACGGCGGGAGAAGGCGGGATGCTCGTCACTAACGATCAAACGCTTTATGCGCGCGCCAACATTTATCACGATTCCGCCTTCGTATATTGGGACATGAATGTGGAGAATCATCAGGAGCCGTTTCCTGGGGAAAATTATCGCCTCAGCGAAATTAATGCCGCGGTTGCCCTAGCCCAATCGCAGCGGATTGACTCCGTCGTGTCCAAACTGCGGCGGATCAAATCGGACATCGTGGCTGCAATCGGTGATCTCAAGCAAATACAATTGCAGACAATCCCTGATCCGCAAGGCGACGTTTCTTATAGTCTTGTGTTTTACTTGCCGACGGTCGAACAATCGCAGCAATTCTCGCGCAAGCTGATAAGCGAAGGTATTCCGAATGGCACGATCAACAATAACGGCTTTGCCGATCGCCATATTTACAAGAACTGGACCTATGTGATGGAGAAACGAGGCGCTTCCGTACAGGATACGCCATGGAACTGTCAGAGCTACAAAGGAAACGTACAGTATTCGGCGGATATGTGTCCGCGAACGCTCGACTGGCTGAACCGGGCGATTGCCATTGGACTTCATCAGAACATGACGGAAGAGGATTGCGCTGACGTGATACAAGCGATTCGTAAAACGGCCGCTTCGATGTAGCACGAGCTTCGATCACAACATATGGGCAGGAGGAATATACGCAAATGGCCAAACGACAAGTACGCATCGGCATGATCGGCTACCGTTTCATGGGCAAGGCGCATAGCCATGCCTATCGCGACCTTCCGTTTTATTTTGATCTCGACGTGGAACCGGTCATGCAGGCTATTGCCGGCCGGGACCCGGAAGGCGTCCGGCAAGCCGCTGGAAAGTTCGGTTGGAACTCCTATGAAACGGACTGGCGCCGATTGATCGAACGAGCCGATATCGATCTGATCGACATCGGCGCGCCGAACAATGCTCATGTCGAAATTGCGATTGCCGCCGCCGAAGCGGGCAAGCACATCATTTGCGAGAAGCCGCTCGCGATGAATGTGGAAGAGGCCGGCCGCATGCTGCAGGCGGTGCGCCGGGCGGGTGTCGTCCATATGATCTGCCACAACTATCGCTTCGTGCCGGCGATTCGATATGCGAAGAACTTGATCGAATCGGGACGTCTTGGCACGATCTATCACATGCGTGCGACGTATTTGCAGGACTGGATTATGGACCCGCAGTTTCCCCTCGTCTGGAGGCTGCGCAAAGAGGTGTGCGGTTCGGGAACGCACGGTGATCTGATGGCGCATTCAATTGATCTTGCCCGATATTTGGTTGGTGAATTGAGCGAAGTGACCGGCATGATGAATACGTTCATTAAACGCCGTCCGCTTGGCGAGATGACGGGGGGACTTAACGCGGAAGCGGACGGGGATCGGACCGGAGAGGTCGATGTAGACGACGCCGTTGCGTTTATGGGGCGCTTCACCAACGGGGCTCTTGGCGTATTCGAAGCATCCCGCTTTGCCCGAGGTAACCGTAACGGCAATCGGTTCGAGATCAACGGCTCGCGAGGTTCTGTGCGCTGGGATATGGAGAACATGAACAATCTTCATGTGTACCTGGAAGACGATGAGCGGGGCATGCAGGGGTTCCGTTCCATCAATTGCACGGAGGAGGTTCATCCGTACGCGGGCGCCTATTGGCCGGCAGGCCATATTATCGGGTATGAGCATACTTTCATCAACATTATGAACGAACTGATGCGCGGCATTGCGGAAAATAAAAGCCCCACGCCGAATTTTGTCGACGGCTTTCGCAATCAGCTCGTGTTGGAAGCTATAGAACAATCTTCGCTGAGCAAGCAATGGATGACGATTCCATCGTAACGATCTTGTTATTATGTATACAAATTAATGAGAGGGTGTTATCGGAATGACCTATCGATTTTCGTTTGGACCGTGGAACATTCATGAAGGATCCGACCCGTTCGGAGCTCCGGTAAGGAAATCTTACGCATTTCAGGAGAAGCTGTCGGCGTATCGTGAGCTTGGTTTCGAGGGCGTGCAATTTCACGACGATGATGTGGTGCCTGGAATAGAAGCCATATCGCATGCAGAAGTGTTGAAGCGGGCAGGTGAAGTGCGCCGCATGATGGATAATCATGGACTTGTGACGGAAATACTCGCGCCCCGCCTATGGGACAGTCCCAATACGATTGACGGTGCTTTTACTTCCAACGACCGGCGCGAACGCCTGCTTGCGATCGAGCGGTCGAAGCAGACGATTGATATCGCCAGAGAGATGGGAACCAACAACCTCGTGCTCTGGTTCGCCAGGGAAGGAACGTACATCCGCGAGGCGAAAAATCCGGTTAATGCCGTTCATTACATTGTCGATGCGATCAACCAACTGTTGGAATACGATGCGACCATGCGCATCCTGATCGAGCCGAAGCCGAATGAACCGATGGATCACACGTATATTCCGACGATTGGTCATGCTTTATCGCTGGCATATCGGACTATCGCGCCGGACCGGGTCGGCGGTTTGATCGAATCGGCGCATTGCGTATTGGCCGGACTCGATCCATCGGACGAAATGGGCTACGCTTTGGCGCTAGGCAAGCTGTGGAGTGTACACTTAAACGATCAGAACGGACTCAAATACGATCAGGATAAATCGTTCGCATCAGACAATTTGCGCCGGGCTTTCAATCAGGTGCGCGTGCTTGTGGAGAACGGATACGGAAATAACGGGGAGTTTATCGGCCTTGATGTGAAGGCGATGCGGACCCAGCCACGCGAACTTTCGTTCAAGCATCTGGCGAACAGCAAGAAGATGTTCTTGCGCTTGGTTGAGAAGGTTCATACGTATGACAAGGAAAAAGAACGACAGTTCATCGCGGCGCGCGATTACGAGGGACTGGACGAACACGTACTCGATCATTTGATGGGAGGTGACGGAAGTTGACGATATTTAAGGGGAAAGTGGCCGTCCATGCAATCACATGGGGACATGATTATTTGCGGGGGTTCGAAGAAGCGGCGGCGCTCGGATACCGGGCGATTGAACCGTGGCCGACATTCGTGATGCAGTTTGAGCACAGAGAGAGCGAGTTGATTGAAGCGCTGGATCGTTACGGCCTTACTATGACGGGGGTTTACGGTGGTGCGTCCGGCGAATCGGGGCGACGCTTCGCCGACCCGGCAAAACGCCGGGACATCGCCGAATACAACGTCAAACTGGCGCAAATTGCGGCAAAATGCGGAGCTTCGCATATCGTGTTCGGTCCAGGAGGACCGCGGAACAGTCCGACTTCACTGGAGGAGACGAAGCAGGCAGCATTGACGATTAACGAAGCGGCGAAATGTACGCTGGAATACGGTGTGAAATCGTGCGTGCATCCGCATCTGTGGACGGAATTGCAGGATGAGAACGAACTGGATGCGCTGATGGAACTTTCCGTGCCGGAAGTGTATTTCGCTCCGGATACGGCGCACTTGACCGGTGCGGGGATGGATGTCCCAGCCATAATCAAGCGCTACAAGGAGCGCGTCGCCTACGTGCATTTGAAAGATTTGACCCCGGAGGATGCGCGCAAAGAAGACTTCCCGATGCTGCTGGGGAATGAAGCACTGCCAGTGTTTTGCGAGCTCGGTCTTGGTTCGATCGATTTCCCCCCTATCATCGAAGCGTTGAATGAAATCGACTACAACGGATGGTTGACTGTTGAAATCGATAAATCGACAAGCACGCCTAATAACAGCTTGCAAATATGCCGGGACTTCGTGGAGCTGCAGCTAGGCATTCCAATTCAAGGGATTCCCGTGCGTTAATTTGAAGCAGAAGATCAAATTATTACAGGGATATAGTGAAATGGAGGAAGGAGGACTCAACTTACAGCATTCGCACTTTTTTCGGGTCGAAGAAGCGGGAAGCGAGTGGTTGATCATTAAATTCGATTATTGGGTGAACCCTGTGACTTGGAACATATTGATGTAGAAGAGCAGAAATAAAAACCAACTTGACAAGGTACAGGGTCATGCCATTACAATAAGAGGGTGTTCAGGGATGGGAATGCAGGATGTTACCGGGCACATTCACGCAAGGGATTGCGGTGTAGCGAAGCCCCGCACTGAAATTCGACAACAGCGTTTGCAACCAGATTGTACTCAATATGGTCGGATATTCGGCGACATCCAGCAGTGGATAACTCATTCCGCCGATCCAAGCTGATGATCGTTTTCAGCCTCTTTTTGCGTCGTTTTGTCAATTGTGCAAACGACAGCAGGAAAGAGGCTTTTTGTGATACCTAGGTTTCGCTACCTGCAAGTGCCGACAGTAATGAGGAGGATGGTAGATTTGCATACGAAAAATCGAAGGTTCCCTCTATTTTTTCAGTATTTTCTCACTTATATTGCCGTGTTATTAATCCCATTATTGATCATGGGGTATTTCGTATATTTCTATTTTGTGCAAATCGTGAAAGATGAAGTGACGACGAGCAACGAAAATATGCTGGTCCAGATGCGCGACTTTGTCGATGGCAGATGGAGCGAATTCAGTAAAATTTCCGGCCAGATTACGATGAAGCAAGAGTTGAAACCAGACCTGTTGACAGCAAGCTTCTTTAACGCAATCCAGGCCAAAAGTCAGCTTAATTTTACTTCAGCCAACGAGTTCCTGCACGATGTGCTGCTATATATCCGCGGCGGCGAGTATTTGTATTCTGCGGAAACGACTTATCGCTTGTCGAATTTTATTAATGATGTATATCACTATCGCTACTGGCCGGAGCCGCAATTTGAGCAAGAAATCAACAGCATTTCGATTCCCGTTCTCCGGTCGGCGGAAGATATTAGTATGATGCCATCGGGAGAAGATCGTATTGTTACCTATATGATGCCAATTCCGCTCAACAGTTCCAATCCATACGGCACGGTTCTTTTTCTGATGAAAGAGAAATCGTTCCATACGATGCTGAAGGCCATTCTGAAGGATCGCGTCGGAAATGCTGTCATATTGGATGAGCAAGGGAGAATCGTAACTTCGCTAATCGACGATAGTTACCTTCATTCCACAGCATTTCGCGAAATGATCCAAGACGTCAACCACGATCAGACACAGGTGATCAGACTGGCGCAAACGAATTATATCGCATCATATGTCCGTTCGGCCAAAAGCGGCTGGACGTACGTGACGCTGCTGCCGGAAATGAATTTGATGAAACCGGTCAAGGACATTGAACATAAGGTCCTGCTCAGTTTGCTGCTTATATTAGCGCTTAGCGGTATCGTCATTTATTATGCCATGCAAATCAATTATAACCCAATCCGAAAGTTGATCCATTTCACGGATAAACTAAGCGACCAATTGACAAACAGCAAACCTGCATTGAAACAATACTTGTTAAGTCAATTGCTGAAGGGCCGAATCCCCAACATTGATCAGTTCAACGAAAGGGGCAAAGATGTCGGCATCTCCTTTACGAACCCGGTCTATTTTGTCGTGACTATCGAGCGGTCCGATCAAACCGAACAAATAGAGGTAAACAAATATGCCGAAGAATGGCTGCAGTGCTTGCCGCAAGTAATGGAAGGTTATCATGTTGATGTTTTTGATGGAGAGAAGCTCGTTTTTATTATGGCATTGGCATTAGATATGGCAGCTTGGAAGGAGCTGTTGATCGCACATCAGATAAGCTTCAGCCAAAAATGGGATGTACCCGTAACCGTTGGAGTCGGAAACGGTTACCGCGAAATAAGCGAAATCGGCAAATCATATATAGAAGCGTCAACCGCCATGCTTTATCGATTGATAAAAGGAAAAAACAAAATCCTTTTTTTTGACGAGGTCGCTCCCGAGAATATTCAGCATTTTTGGTTCCCGAAGCTGGAATTGGCGGAATTGGAAGCGCACATCCGCTTCGGAAATGTGCAACGGCTGACGGAAACCGTACATCGGATCGTAGACACGATCAAGCAGCAAAGCGCAACGTTGTTTGTTGCCAGGTGTATATGCTTCGATATGATCAATACGATCATGAAAACAATGTATGACATGCAGCTTGACGAGTCCAAGTCAGAGATTATATACCCCGACGTGCTATCATTAACGGAGTTTCACACGATCGAGGAGCTTGCGGATATTGTAACCGGGGTATGTACGGAAGTGTGCAGCCGCATCGGCAAACACAACGACAGACAGGACAATCCGTTCTTGCAATCGGTTTTCGAATATCTTCACGCCCACTATAACGACTACCATTTTTCGCTGCAGCAGGCCGCCGGTCATTTTGAGGTGTCTATTTCCTATTTCAGCCGCACCTTTAAAGAACAGACAGGGCAAACTGTATTGGAATACGTCAATCATTTGCGCATTGAACGGGCCAAGCAGCTGTTGCTCACGACCGATTATCAGCTGCAGGAAGTTGTCAATCAAATTGGTTATAGCGATGTTTCCAGCTTTATCCGTAAATTCAAGCAGCTCACCAAAATGACGCCGACTGACTTCAGAAAAAATAACGTGGAACGCAAAGCTGTCTCACAATAACAGCGGCAAAATTCAATGAAAACGCACCGGCGAGTGCCTATTCAAGCGGATTGCAGCCCTATCCGCAATCCGCATATCCGCAAATCGGATTGGCCGATTTACGGGAGTGCCTTCCACCTTCATAATGGGAACAAACAGCCCCGTTGAAAGCGCTTTAATTGCGATGCATGTTCGCTTTGAAGCGCTTGATACGGATCTCCGTGGGAAGGGAGGTGTTAAACTTTGAACGGCAGGACACTTAAGAAAATCGCAAATAACTACGAGCTTTATTTATTTCTTTTACCGACACTAGTGTTCCTTGCCTTGTTTGCTTATCTGCCCATGTACGGTTTGCAGATT
>NZ_JCAUBA010000040.1:0-9715 GCF_059692235.1 Paenibacillus sp. J2R1T-4
GCCCCAACCTAGCTCCTTCCATATCTCAGCGGAAACTAATATCGTTCGGAAGTATTCCGGCTTGAGCAAGAACTGGATTGGTTTCCCGCCAAAATCGACGATTAATTGATTCACCCAGCCTGTCGAAGGAGAAAGAAAGTTAATAATGATACCGGATAAAACAACCCAGGATATAAAATGGGGTAAATAAACGATCGTTTGCGAGATTCGCTTAAACGCCATATTTCGAACCTCGTTAAGCAGAAGAGCAAACACGATTGGAGCGGGAAATCCGAAAAGGATCTGGTAGAAGCTGATAATTAACGAGTTCCCCAAAACATTGAAAAATTCTTCAGATTTGAAGAGATACTTAAAGTTATCCAAGCCGACCCAGTCACTTCCGAATATCCCTTTCACAAGGTTAAAATCCTGGAATGCTATGACGACCCCGAACATGGGGATATATTTAAAAATAAACAGATACAGAAATCCTGGGATTAATAAAAAATACAGCCACTTGTTCTTTTTAAAATAACGCCAGGTGGCAATAGTAGTTTGAGTATTCATCCTGCTTTTCTCCCTAGTTGATGCTTCTTAATTGAATTATTCGCATATGATTTCTATCATAAAATGTTCTAGTTCCTTCCGATTGTTGATGCACCCGATATATTCATGCTCCTCTTAAGATTTGCGAGCTCCATATTGTTGTTTTTCCTGCTTATATACAATGGCAGGCCAGGGTTAAGTTTTGGCCTGCCATTTCACCATAAAAACTAGATTATTGGGGCAATCACGCTACCGACCCAGACATCTTGAATACTCTCCATGTCCCGCCTATGTATCGGCAAACAAATAGCGTCGGGCCTGTCACTGCTACAGCCAGAGATGCCACCCCATTAACCAGAGAAACTGCGTCGTCAGCCTCAAATGTAACCACGCCAGGAATAGATCCATCAGCTAAGGTGCCATGCAGGAATATCTCTATCGTATCGTGACCAAATAACTGATTAAGTGTCTTGTTATATTTCAGCTTAATGATACCGAACGCACTAGCGCCGCCTGTAGTCTGTGCTACAACCTTAGTCTGCGATGTGGGTCTTCCCGTTTCCAGAACCGGACGATAGGTAGAAACCCCAAGTCCATTCTGATAGCCTCGATAGTTGAGACCTAGATTGCTGCCGATTGCCACCGGCGTGGTGCCGTGGTTGTAATTTCTGAATGAGCCTGTCAGCACCACAGCACGGGAGGCTTTCAATTTCCATTGATCTGCATTAGGCAGTGCTGAGATTACGGAGTATGTCGCATTTACAGAACAGGCTAGGAAGTTAACACCGTTTGCTTCGAAGTAAGCGCTTAAACATACGCCTCCCTGAGAGGCACCGTCAGTCTGATTGCCTACACTCATCCCGATTCCATTAAACTGCGTCACCAGCTTACTGATAGATACTGGATACAATGACTCGTCTTTCACTCCGCAGGCACAACAAAGTGTTCTTGCTAGTCCGATATTGCCTGCGGAAGTATCCACACCTATTTTATACACCCCCGAGCCTATCACGTAGTATGGAGTGTATGCCTCTTCATCAGTGGTGACCCATGGGCTTACGTTTACTTTGCCTGAAACTCGATTTATACTCTTAATGTATTTTGCCTCAGAAACTTTTTGAGTAGAATTATAATAAAGAAGGAAGTCACCTACGTTCAGCTCATCCGGTATGTTAGAGCAAGACACCTCAGAAATCTGACTGGGCACTGCGCTTAGGCCAGTGTGATTGTATCCAGTTACAGTGGCCTGCAGGTTTGGCAGGCCACCAGAAGGCGCTGCTGCACCGCAGTACCGAGCAGTAATAGTGCCAATATTGAATTCGGTAGAAGTACCTAGAATTTCGACGCCATTTCGCTTGAAATACCAGCACTCGATTTCAGAAAACGTAAACATTGAGCTGTTGAAGATCTTAAGTCCATTCCAGTTTTTCCTAGTATTGTAAGTGGATGTTCCTGAACCCAGTAGGGTAAGTTTACCTTCGAAAGCAGTTTGCCAGTATCCAGACAAAGTTAGCAAATATCCAGTAGATGAGTAATTCGATATGAGGGTCATGTGCCCCGTAAAGGTTCGAGCGTATGTTTGCCCGGTTTTAGGGTTTACGTTCTGTCCGGTAGCGGAAATAAGATCCGCAGAAATCAAGAAATCTCCTGACCAATCCGCAAGTGCTATCGGATGAGTCGCGATGTAGTTAAAAAATGCTTGTAAGGATACCGTGTCATCAGTAACTCGATCCCCTTTGGCTCCGAAGTCAAATGGCGTAACTCTCTCCCTCGCCTTTTCCTGTATCGTGGTTGCTACCGCGCCAACTCCGTCTTGTATAAAGCCAACTAACCCAGCACCATTAGGACCCGCCAGATCAGCTTGCAACTGCTGACAGTCGCTTTTCATTTTTCCGTATACCGCCTCGGTCACCGAAGTTTCCGATTTACCGTATGCCGTTAATGACGGGGAAATCACGCTCTGTGTTGCGATTGCGGCGCTAGCCATACCAAATGCGGCCAATAGCTTTCTCCGACTAATCTTTTTTTCGAGTCGTTCCAGCGCCGCGTCATCTGTGTCATCCCCAAGTACTGGGCCCTTCTTTTCATCTGACATTGCCCATTCCTCCTTGTTCGTCAATAGAACCCTTCATTAATTCTTTGTCTGTTACAATTCGGCAAATTCCTGTGACATTTTTCTACACGCCTGGGCTTCCATTTATTCCCCTGGCTGATAGAACATCGCTGGTCCAGCAATTCCCCCGGTGCCCAGTTCATCAAGTATCTCGTTGTGCGTATCTACAACAATCACGTTGGGTCGATCGAAGATAACCGCATTACTAGCATCAAACACCCAGGGCTTCATTAATGCAGAACCCTGCTGCACAACAGGCAATTCCTTACCGTTGACCCAAACACGGGCAGTTTCGTCGATGTTACCGAACCAAAGCCATATAGGATGACCGTTGTTATAAGTTGTCGGTAGTGTAACCGTTGTTCGGTACCAGACATCCCCCTTGAAGTATCGTAGCCCCTGATCGGACCATGTCTCGGAATACGTCTTGAGCTTCATCCATGATTGTAAACCCAGTTCAGGTTTCCATAACCCAAGTTGATCACCATGTTTATCCGGAAATAACATGGCGGACCATTCATCGGGTAATTTGGCGACAATCCGACCGCCGTTTGTTACACGTCTATAAGCATCTTCTACAATGGTGGTCCAAAAATCATCGGTGTAAAGGTATGATGCCCAGGGCGAAAGAATAACGGGAGAATGCGAAATCGCTTCAAAACGAAGCTTTCGGATGTCATCGAGTTGTTGTTTCGCCTTGATAAAATCAAAGCGATTGATCGAATCCATCATCTCAAGAAAGGTATTGCCGAAATCAAAAGCCACACGCACCATATGTACCCGCTTGGCGTAAATCGGATCACTAGATTTCTCCGCATCTTTTTCCGCTTTACTTAGCGATTTTTCCAAATCCTTCATTACTTTGCTTGTCAATATGTGCGGAAAGTCATAAATGCTTCCTGTAAAATAATCGGCTTCGGCGAATGCCTTTTCCAAATCGTCATAGTGCTCTCTCATCGGTTTGGCTGCAGGCCCATATAATTTTTCAAAATAATCGGTTAATAGAGTTTGCACATCCAATTCTGTATTCCACTTCATTTTGGCATCCAGATATAGCGCAGGTCCTTGGTATCCCCAGGCAGGTAAAACCTCAGCTTTAGCTCCTAAGAGACCTTTCTCTTTGTAATACTTAAGTTCACTGGCAACTTGATTGATCATGGGGAAGGGCAGTCCGGGATCGGCAAGGTCAAAGCGGTAATCGTACATAAGTGCTTTAACACCAAGTGCCTGCCAACCGTCAATTATATCTCCGAGATAATTACGCTCCCATGAGAGGTCATTTCCAATAGCATGTATCCGCTCAACCGTGATAGGGGCGATTAACGGTACGACTCTCTGATCGGGCGTCCAGCGCACTGGAGGACGCATATAACTGCTGTAGGCAAACAATACAATTTTGACTTTCGGATAACCAGCTGCATCCAACCGCTCCAACACTAGGTTTACAAATTTTATATACCGATCTGTCGTCGATTTCGTTCCGTTCAATGCATCGTAATCAACCGCATCCCAATCGGGATCTGGATTAATCACCTGGGGAACCCCGTCTATAGGCGACATGCTGAGATACTTAAGATCAGGTTTTTTTGTCAATTGTTCAAGCGACCCTTGTACAACACAGTCCAAAACTTCGGGTTTGGTTACGTCGATATGCCCTGTAACTTGCCCTTTATCGTTTTTCAGAAACAAATCCGGTCTTTGTTTGTTGGTGATTTTGCATGGAAATGATTGGGCACCAATATTCCATTCAATAAGTCGCATATGCTTAGCCCAAGGCTTCATTTCTTCTTTATTATAGACATAGGGGATCGTCTTGAGAGTCTGATAACTACTGTCGGGTTTTTGCATACGGATGTCGAAGGAGGGATGTTGGATTGTATCCTGCTCTCGTATACTCACTGTATCCTTAGTAGGGATAACGGTACCGATTTCGCCGGGCATGAACCAGCGAACCCCAAGCTGTTCCAACAGGTCGTAGGCGGCATACAGCGTCCCTTGATCGGAAAGTCCGTTCAGTTGTATGGAGTTCCCTACTGCCAGGATCCGGAATGAATCGGGATTATCCCCGCCTACTGCAATTGTGGCTTTACTTCCCTCCACATCGGGGGCCGATTGTCCGATAAAAATCTTCGTTCGACTCTCCCCATTAACAACTTCTACGGCACTCGTGATCGGTAGATCGGCACCGGATATCTTTATAATATAATCATGCAACTCTTGAGCAGCCTGTTGCTCCGTCGTTGTCGCATTTGCGGCAAGTACGATCGTTGCTTTCGGTTGTCCACCGCTCACGAGCGGTATAGACGACATAGCAGGGGGGTTACCTTCTCCTCGAACATCAATTAACTGTTCCCCTTCCACTCTTTGAGTGGCCTGACTTACTCCATCAGCAAATATGGGTGAACCATAAGCAGTCACGAGCAATATACAGCACAAAACAGTAATCCATCTCATTAAAGATTGTTTCACGAATGAACACCCTTTCATCACTTATCATTGATCAAAAGACTTCCATGCCCTCATACCATTTGTGTTAACAGGGTAAATGATACCTTTGGTTGAGATGGTGTACCCTCCGGGAAATCCGATGAATTAGGAATGCTCGGAAAAAGAAGGCGCTACCATAAATAGAATTAATCGTTTTTGATTTAAAGTTAGTCGACTCTTTCTGTTTACCTAATTACTTGTAAAAAACGATTCGCCACCTCCGTAATGATCCATAATATCGTAAAATCCGCTCTCCTTTCTTGAATCAGCATTAGAAATGCTTCTACGATCTTACAGGTCAAAGTATATGAAATATATTCACCTTTTCATATGCACCATGTTATTATGAAATTAGCACTTTATTTCATTGTAGGGGAGTGTTTTCCCTGAATCTTCCTTCTGCTGATAGCATGCGTCCTCATTTTCTTCATTTATCGTATTGGACGAATAAGGATCGATTTTTACTGAATGTAGATACTTATCCGAATTGGATTCTATTCGCAATAGAAGAAGGAAGTTTTGAATTCCAAATTGGTGAAGAGAAAGGGATTGTAACCGCCGGTGATTTGGTATTGAGTCCGCCATTGATTCCTTTCCGGCGAAAAGTTATTCAAAATCTGTCTTTTTTTTCGATCAACTTCATTTGGAAAAGCCTGTCGGAAGAAAAGCCCATTACGGATCCCCTTCGGCTATCAACGATCCCCATCGGCAAGGTATCCGTGCTCAATACTGATCGATTGATTTCAACCTATAGCTACTTAAAGAATCTGCACAATAAACATGACCCTACGAGCATTCATCAAAAAAATCATTTACTAAACGATATTTGGCTGCTTTACTGCCTGGAATCTAACCTTGCGAAGAAATCGAGTTGGAACCCCGATCACGTCATGAGCGTTGCTTTGAATCTGATCAAAGAACGCTGTTTCGAATATACCTTCTGTATGAAGAATTTATCGGATGATCTGGGTCTTACCCCCGTTCAATTCACCCGAAGATTCAAAACGGCTTATGGAATAACACCATCGGATTACGTAACCGAATTGAGAATCACCAGAGCCAAACATCTTTTGGCTGAAACCACAGTATCACTCCAAGGAATCGCAGACATTTGCGGGTTTGAGAGCGGAAATTATTTCAGCCGTATTTTCTCCAAAAGATTGAATACGCGCCCAACGCATTACCGCCGCATGCATGGGATGCAAGAAGATAACGGGAGTCAGCAGTATTAAGTGTCGTAAGCGTCAAACCTTAGCCACCTTCTGTCCCTGTTAATCACATGAGAAGATGAAGGCAACTGAAATTACAGGAGGTTGCCTCATGACGAATAAGGAACAACGCCGCCAAGAGTGGGCGGTACGAATCGCAGACTACAGGGCCAGCGGCCAAATCTCGTGCTTGTTTCTCCTCACGGGATGACCGTGTTGCTCGCCACTTATAGTAACTGGGTCTAGGTATCTCTGCAATGTCTAAGAGGAGCGTGACGCCATGCGTGTCACGTAGTTCTTCGATTACTTGGTAGTTATTCTGCTAACTAAGGCTCTCTCCTTTACTAGATTTGGATACCGCTTTTTTAAGTAATCCACCTGTGCTTTCAAATAATCCCGTTCCTCTTCGACCGTGTCAAAGGCCTTACGCGGACGTCCTTTAAGTGGATAGGATAGACCTTTACGAACATCGAATTCTTCGCCATTTTGCCATTTCCTTACCCATACCTTTAACTGGGTACAGTTTCGGATCTCCAGGCTGTCTGCCACCACTTTGTAGCTAGAAGACCCCTCCACATATGCTTTTACTGCCGTTAACTTAAACTCTTCCGAATATTGCTGAAATTTCTTTTCTGTCCTCTTTTAGCCATAAAGATATCCCCTCCAAGTTCACTCGTTCCCTCATGATAACATGAAGGTTTTTTTGAGTGTCTACTTAAAGGGGATAATATCAACCGACTAAGAGTTGGATCAATATAGTGTATGCATTAATAGTTATTTATTACCTAGCGACGCAAAGCTATAGGGGCTATCGTCTATGACTATGCCAGGCAGAGGGGATATCACTTTGCATACGATCACCTTAAATATAGAAATTAGCGATCTTGTGGCGAAAATGTATGTGGTAGCTATAGCAAAAGAAATGGTCATAAATCTTCCGAACAAAATAAAACTCGTCTCTCCGTCCGGTGAATGTATAAGCTTGTAAGGTTGATCCGGCGTGCGGCTTGTCACTCTTTGGAGCAGATAAGGAGGAATTACATCCGTTGCTTGAATCTGGACGATCTCTCCGGTGTCCATATCATGGAAAAAGGTTACATCTGATCTGGCGAATCACTGCCTAATTAGCCACTATAGACATCAAACAAAAAGCAGGAGCCTTATCAGGCATCCTGCTTTTTTTCTGTTGGGTAGCTATATATCCGATGGTACACTTGCTGCTGCTAACCCTTGAACAGCTCTTCATGAATCGCATCTAATGAATAGCAGCTTACAGGACCTGCTTCACGGCTGATCCATTTGCCTTTGGTGAAGTCGGGGATAGCGACCGGCGCACTGCCTAGTGCAACAGAATCCTCCGACAATACTGTTATCGCCATCCATACCGCCGTATCGTACACATCAATCGGCGTCTGAGTCTGGTTCATGACGCTCTCTGCAAATGCGCGGAGTACCAAGTAATCCATCCCGCCATGTCCGCCGCGTACACCTTCATCCAGGTACTGTTTCCAGATTGGGTGCTCATATTGCTCACGGTATTCATCGAATGACTCCCACTGATGCTCTGGACTTCTGCCCTCGATATGGATCGAGTTGTTATCCTCCATCCATATGCCCTTGGTCCCTTGCACTCTCCCCGCTCTCGAATATGGACGCGGGAGGGTCGTATCGTGAATAATATGAATCGTTTCGCCGCCGGCGCATTTGATCATCGTTGTCACGATATCGCCTTGGGCGAAGTTGATCTTGGCGAGCGGATCGGTCTCTCCGAACTTCTCAGTCGCCCAGTGCTGGATTCCGCGAGCTTTGGATGACATGGACGTTAAAGTCAACAATCGGTTGCCTCTGTTAATATCTAATACCTTGGAGATTGGACCGAGTCCATGGATCGGATACAGCTCACCGTTACGGTTCAAATAATTGCGGTAGCGGTTATGTTTTCTCTGCTCACCCAACGCTACTTCATCGCGCAGATCATGCTCATACCCGCATTGACAATGAATCAATTCGCCCAGTAGTCCTTGCTTTACCATATTCAGCACGGCAAGCTCTTCACGGCCATAACAGCAATTCTCGAGAAGCATGCAAGGCATACCTGTCTGCTCCGAGGTTCTGACCAGCTCCCAGCACTCTTCCAAGGATGCTGCTCCTCCCACTTCGATACCGGCATACTTGCCTGCCTTCATTGCCGCAATGGCAATCTCTGCATGAGTCACCCATGTGGTAGCAATAATAACGCCTTGAAGATCCTCACGAGCGAGCAGCTTCTTGTAGTCCGTATAACCGTCTGTTAGAGTTCGTCCTGATTTCTGTACGATTTCAAGTCCGTGCTCAAGCCTTTCCTCGTATTGATCGCATATTGCCGTAATCTCCACATCTTCCATCCCAAGCAAACATTCAAGCAGACCTCTACCGCGTCCACCCAATCCGATGACGCCTAATTTGGCTACAGCATTCGTTTTCCCCATCGCTCCCAATCTCCCTTGGCCGCAAATATTAAAATCAAGCACTTCTGATGTTGTTACAAATCACACACAATCAATCATATACGAAATCATACGATCAATTAATGCTCAAAAACAAACAAATTTCCCCCTTAGGTTGCAAACGTTCTACCATATAAGAGCAGACATAGCTGTTAATCTCGGTATGTTTCTCGTCAATATGCAGCTTCCGTCCTGACACACGCTTCAATTGCTCAACCCCTGCAAGGAAGTGTTCAAGGATAGCAGGTGACATTGCCCCTTCAAGCTGTTCAAAGGTTTTCTTTTCCTGACGCACAACGAGGAAAGGTGTCTGCAGCGCACCCTCTTCCTCCAAACACATTAGATGAAAGCTTGGATCCAGCATTACGCCAGCCTGGATGCGTTGGTCTCTTCTAGCCGCCTCGAGCACCGCCGCATGCACAAAATGCAGCATTTCTCCTTGAAAATCCCCATATAAGCCCCAACTGTTGTTCAAAATGCAACATCCTTGCCCCAAATCTTTGATTCGGAAAGAAAATGTTGCAAAAAATACAGCATGTTGATTTACCAAAATGCGTTAAATAAGGGCCGCCATTCGGCTAATGGAGAGTAAAACCAATCCATCCGAAATGAGGCGACCTTATTAAACCGTGTACCCGTTTATGAGCGATTTGCCTACCATCGATTATTCGTCGTTCTCTAGGAAAGCCGCAGATGTCCCCTTTAATCTGTTTTAGCGTCTGTTTCGTTCAAGGCTGCTCTCGCTACACTCCAATCGGAGGCAAAAGCAGTCCAAACGGGAATCTAACGGCAAGGTCATTGGCCGTTTGATTGGATCATTGCCTCCATTACTTCTTGGCTTCCATTTTAGTAATATAAGTGTTCATTTCCGTCATATAGGTCTTCCCGAATTTCGT
>NZ_JCAUBA010000041.1:0-9083 GCF_059692235.1 Paenibacillus sp. J2R1T-4
CATTATACCTTTGTCTCTTGTCGCCCATCGTTAACACCTCTCGGTTTTGGTATATTCATTATCTGTTTACCGAGTTATGGGTGTCCACTTTTTATTCTAGGTGCAAAATCCTTGTTAAAATGGTCTCCGCAGGTGGAACGAGTGAAGTAAGCAGGAAAACCCGTGTTAAAATGGGCTCCGAGGAACCGAACGAGCGAAATAAGCAGGAAAACCCGTGTTAATATGGGCTCCGAGGACCGGACGGGTGAAAGGAAAACAATTCAAAAAAACGGGCTGTAAAGTGGAGATTTCCATCCTTAGACAATCCGATATCAAACATGATCTATACCAGAGGTTTTTATGAGCTGTGAGCTACCCGGATAAACGTCGTTCCAGGGCATTTCTCCAACTATCGGACAGCTCCCGAACCTCGAGCAGTCGTCGGATCGCAGCTTCGTTATGTTTCTCATGATAGTAAATTTGATTAGCGCTCGATATGGATAAGCCGGCAGGGTGTCTAGAATGCATAGTGAACGGAAGTGTTGAGTCAAATATTCCTGGGACAAGCACTCGGAAGTAAAAGCCGGTATTGCCCGTATTCTGAACGAGGAGAGGCAAATCCGGACGATTATGCCTTTTTCCCAGCTTGTGGCAAGGTTGGCGGGGTTGAGATACTTGCAGCCGTATTTCCCCGATTGAAAAGACGTCGCCAATGCAAACTTGATTTTCCGTTAGGCCGAGGACGGTGAGATTTTCACCAAAAGCTCCTTCAACAAGAGGGGAATGTAGCTCTTTCTCCCAGTATGAATAATGCTCATAGGAGTAGACGCATATGGCTTTGTCGGGCCCGCCATGATGAACAAGATCGGCTTGTCCATCTCCAGCAAATCCGAGTTCCGTTAACTCTAACGATGCATTCGTTGCTCTCTTTTTCATAATACCGGTAACCAGTTCTTCTGATTTATAGTGGAAGATCTGCGGTTTACCCACGTTCAGCGACACAATTTCGATAGTCAATGATGGACCTCCTTCTCGACACGATTCTAATATGCACATACGGTCATTATAAGAAAAATGAGAAAAGACATCAATTCCATCTATACTTTGACGTAACGTTAAGGTTTATAATAGCGGGTAGAGGTGAGTGCGCGATGAATATCCAACAAATGGCGGAAAGGCTTAATATGACTCCAAGAGCGATTCGATTTTATGAGCAAAAAGGGTTATTAAAGCCGCAAAGGCAGGCAGAAAATCAGTATCGGATCTATGTGGAAGCGGATGCGTGGAGATTACAGACGATCGGGGCGCTTAGAGAGCTAGGGGTTCCATTGGATCAAATAAGCGGGCTTATGAAAGGTCTAGAAGCAGGAGATCAGGATGAATTCACGGCTTACCTGAGTGTTCAGCGCAGCTTGTTGTTTGAACGTTGGACGGGGATGAAGCAGCTGCTCGCCGGGTTAGATGCCTTGATTGACAAAGCTGCTAGTGCGGAAGGTCTAAGTCTGGATGACTTGTACTATCTGGCGGATCAAGAGAAACGAATGAAGGCCAATCGTTCCGTGTGGGTGGATCGTTGGAATTATAATGAGATCGCTGCGCGTTTTGATGGAGGGAAAGGAGAGGTTGATGGATTAGTAGAGGTTCCGACTGCGATATCAGACTATGACCGAGTACTGGCGGAAGCGGCGGCAGCAGTAAGGCCACAGCCAGGAGAGAAAGGTCTTGATTTAGGTACGGGCACTGGTAATCTCGCTGGGAAGCTGTTAACAGTAGGAGTTCATATGGCAGGTATTGATCAATCTTCGGCGATGTTGCGGCAGTGTAGAGACAAGCACCCAGCCATGGAAACAAAACTTGGTAATCTTATGTCTATTCCGTATTTTGACGGCAGCTTTGATTTGGTCGTTTCGAGCTTTGCCTTACAGCATTTGACCGACGAACAGAAGCTATTGGCTTTGGAAGAAACAGCAAGAGTGCTGCGGACGCAAGGACGAGTCTGTTTCGCGGATTACATGTACACAGATGAAGCGCATCAAGCAAGCTGCATGAACCGTTGGGAGATGGAAGGCAACAAAAGCCGATTACAGGTAGCAGCAAATAAACATTACCCCAAGTGTGCTGTTTTGTTGGAGTGGTTCAGGTCGCATCAATTCCTAGCATATTCTCAATCCTTAGATGACGAAGAAGGTTTGCTTCATTTAATTGTTGCTGAGAGAAGGGGATAATGGATGATGATGGATGGCGAACACTTGTGCGCGTTCGTTGGAAGCTATACAATAGAGTAGACCAGGAATTAATCGGGTATGGAGGACTTACGGATGAGAGCTTTTCGATTTATGCATGCTGCAGATCTGCATCTCGACAGTCCTTTCAAAGGGCTGTCTTCGCTGCCACAATTGATTCGCGAAACGATCAGGGAATCTACTTTTCAGGCTTTGTGGAATTTGGTAGACTTGGCGATTACTGAAAAAGTAGATTTTGTAGTCTTTGCCGGTGATATCTACGATGGGGCAGATCGTTCGCTGCGGGCTCAATTGCGGTTTCAACGTGCTGTTGAACGTTTAGCCGAACGAGGAATTGCAAGTTATGTAGTACACGGTAATCACGATCCGGATGACGGGCGCAAAGCGAAGCTTACATGGCCGGATTACGTTCATTTCTTCTCTTCGAAGGAAGTGGAGTGTAAGGAGGCGTTGAACAGTCAAGGTCAAGTGCTGGCATATGTTCATGGGATGTCGTACGCGACTTCGTCGGTGAAGGACAACCTGGCGGCCTTGTATGCGATACAACGGCAGGATGTATTCAATATAGGAATACTGCACGGCAATGTAGATGGGGACGCGGCACATGATAACTATGCACCCTGTACGCTTCGCCAGCTGTCTGGAAGCGGGTTTCAATATTGGGCGCTTGGACACATACATAGCCGGAGGATTTTGTCTCAATCGCCATGGATTGTATATCCGGGTAATATTCAAGGAAGAAGTGTGAGGGAAACGGGAGCTAAAGGCTGCTGTATTGTCGATGTGTCGGAAACGGGGCAAGCACAGCTGCAGTTCCATTCTGTGGATCAAGTGCGTTGGTCGATCGAAAGGGTATCGATCGAGGGGCTGACTTCTGAGCAGGAATTGCGAGACGAGCTAGCCGTTATGTTGGAGCACAGTGCTGGGCAAGCAGACGGACGTCCGACCGTAGTCAGATTGATCGTGGAGGGTAGAGGGCCGCTCCATCGAATTCTGCATTCGGGAAGCAGCTTGCAGGAGCTTGCAGGGGAGCTGCGGGAAGAGCAGCTGCGCAGGCTGGACAGGGACGGGCATGCGCGTTGGGTATGGCTGGAATCGATTCAGTTAAGGACGGGGCTTGCTATTGATCGTGGGCAATTGCTTCTTCAGGATGGCTTTCTTAGCGATTTTTTAGCCAGCACTGGTTCATTGCTAGAGAATGAGCACGAGCTTGAGGCGTATTGTCTTCAAGCACTTGAGCCGTTGCTCGCTCATCCAAAAGCAGGTAAGCTGTTCGCTGAGCTGCTGCAGGAAGAACGTGTCGATTGGCTAAAGGCTGCCGAGGAACTGGCGCTTGGTCTCATCGCGGATGAAGAGAGGTGGGACGCATGAAGACCTCGATTCAGCGTATGCATGTAGAAGGCTTTGGCAAGCTGCATGATCGGCGTTACGAGCTGACCGGACCGGTGACCCTGTTCTACGGCCCGAATGAAGCGGGCAAGAGTACGCTGCTCGCTTTTCTTCGCGCGATGCTGTTCGGCCTGCCGTCACGCGGCAGCTCGGCCGAGCGGCATGAGCCGCTCTCCGGCGGCGCCCACGGCGGCTCGCTCACCCTGACCGATGGTCAGGGTCGCGAGCTGCGCGTCGAGCGCCGCTTCGGCGGCGGTGCCGCCGCAGGCGGGCGCGGACGGGCCGGCTCTTCGGCCGGCAGCGTCCGCGTGCACGCTAGCCCGGAGGACGGCGGCATAGCCTCCTCCGGGGCGGAAGTGCAGCTGAACGCGCTGCTGGGCGGCCTGTCGGCCGACCTGTTCCGCAGCTTATTCGCGTTCAGCCTGACCGAGCTGCAGGAGCTAAGCTCCCTGCAGGCGGAAGAGCTATCCGGCTACTTGTATAGCGCCGGATGGGGCACCAGCGGCCGCGCCGTCATAGCCGTCGAGAAGCGGCTCGCGCAGGAGGCCGAGCGGCTGTACCGGCCGCGCGGCAAGAATCAGGAGCTGGCGCTGGCCATTCGCGCCTGGGAAGACGAAGAGGCCGCCTTGCAGCGCAGCCGGGAGCAGCTAGCCGGTTACAATCGGCTTGCTGCAGAGCTTGCCTCGGTCGATGCCGAGATCTTCGATGCCGGTGAGCTCATGCACGAGACGCGAGCCTCTGTAGCATGGACGGACAAGCTGCTGCAAGCGGAGCAGCCGTTCCGGCGGATGGAACGAATAGGACTACGTCTCGGCGAATTACCGGTGTTCGATACATTTCCCGTCGATGCAGGAAAGCGGTATGAGCGTGCAGCGGCTGAGCTCGAGGCTCGTTTGAGCACAATCAGCAAGCTGCAAGCGAGACGGACTAGATTGGAACAGCAGTTAGAGGAACACATACAGCTTGATCCATTTCTGCTTGAGAACAAGCTAATGATCGAGGAATTACTGGAGCGGTCAGGAGCTTATCGCGATCAACAAGCCTCGCTTGCAGAGCGAGCTGTTGAACGGCAGCTTATCGTTCAAGATGTGAAGCAGCTGCTTGGGCAGCTCGGTGCTGAATGGACTGAGGAGCGGCTGGCGTCTGTCCCGTTAACGGTCATTATGAAGGAGCGCTTGCGCAGTTGGGACGAAGAGCGTCAGCAATTGCTGCGCAAGCGAGAAGGGCTGATGGCCGAGCTTGAGGGAGCAGAGCGTCAGGAGGCGGAAGCGCAGCGAGAGCTGTCCCAGCAGCAGGCACGGCAGGAACGCAAACGACTGGAGGTCAGCCGGCGATTCGCATCTTGGCGGGCTGAGCTATCTGGCGAAGAGCTGCGCTATCATATGCAGCAGCTTCGCAGAGAGCAAGCGGAGTGGATGAAACGATATACCGAGCATCGGCTGTTATCGTCCTCAATCTTTGGTGCGGAGGTTGGAATAGGCCGCGCTACTGAACATACAATCAAGTCAATGAACCGATCGAGAGAATTGACGGTTCCTGTTCGCGCCCAGTCGCCCGTTAGTCGGCGCGATGTATCCGAGCAGCGGAGCGTACCGCTGCCAGGCACCACGCGTCAGCGAGCTATCGCTGACGCCTCCAGGGCTGCTGCTTCGCAGCGCAGCCCGAACGGCCGCGGCGGCGACCGCTTGCGCGCCGCCGCATGGGTGCTCGCCGGCTTCGCCGCGGTTGTACCCGCCGCCCTCTGGGCGGCAGGTCAACCGGGCTTGGCCGCCGGCAGCTTCGCGGCGCTCTCAATCGGCGCCGGCTACATCGCTTACCGCGCGCGTCGCGCCGCGGTGGAGAACGGCACCCCGCTTGGCGGGAGTGCCGCTGACAACAGCGAGGCCGCAGAGCGTGAGCTTCTGCGGCTGGAGCAAGAGCTCGCAGAGCTTGGCGCCAAGCTGAGCAGGCGCCTCTCCGCGTTGATGAGCGACCCTCTCATCAACTCCGAGGCAGCTAGAGAAGTCGCTGCTGCGAGTGATCCAACCCGTCCAATCCACTTCACTGAAGATTGGTTAGAGCAGCTAGAGCTGGAAGCGGACATGCGATTGACCGTCTTACAGGAAATATTCCATCTGGACAACGCAGTGGAAGAGGCATACGCATATGCAGGAAGCATAACGAACCAGCGTCAATTAGCCTTATCCCGTTATCAGGAGAACGAGCAGCGTATAGCAGACTGGCAGGCAGACTGGGACAAATGGTTGCTGCAGCATGGACTGCCGACAGGTCTGACTCCGGCTGGAGCGGTTAACATGCTGCGAGAAATCGAGCGCGGGCGAGAATGGATGAATCAACTGAATGTAGTAGAGAAGCAGCTTGAGTCTCTTCGTACTTCAATTCGGAGCTTCCAGGAGCAAGCCTCCAATCTATGCAAGCCATTCCTTGGGGAAGGGTGGGATAAGAATCAGACCCACGACCTGGACTGGGTAGCTAAGCTTAAGGAGCTGCAAGCCTCTGCAGAATTCCAAAGGGTGCAAGCTAATCTGCGGCAGCAAGCCGAGCACGAGCTGATACAGCTTCAGGCAGAGCTAGAAGCAGCGGAAGAGGATCGGAAACGTCAAGAGCAGGGAATTCAGGATTTATGGTCGCTTGCAAGTGCGGATACAATCGATCAATTCTTGTTGCATACACAGCAGCATGAGGATCGCAGTAAGCTTCTAGAAGAACTGCGGGAATTGGAATATTTGCTTCTCACTCTCATAGGCAGAGAACGTCAAGAGGAATGTACGGATGCTCTGCGTTCCTGTACAGCAGACATGCTGGAAGATGAGCGGACTCGGTATGTGACGAAACAGAACGAATTGGAGCAAGAGCTGAATTTGCTTCGAGACCGAAGAGGCCGGCTGAAGAACGAGATGGAGAAGCTGGAATCGGGAGAGGATCACGCAGATCGGATGCTTCGTGTGGAGGCCTCTGCAACTGAGGTTCAGCTTCAAGCAAGGCGTTGGGCCACTCTAACCCTGGCATCTTCCTTGTTCCGAACCGCTCGAGCTCGTTATGAGACGGAGAGGCAGCCGTCCGTACTTCTTGCTGCTTCCCATTATTTCGCGACAATGACCGAGGGTATGTATGTAAGAGTCACGGCACCTATTGGGGAGAAGCGATTGATTGTGTATGATCAAGATGGAAGAGCGATCGAATCCGCCTCATTGAGTCGCGGAACAGCTGAACAATTATATCTGAGCATGAGGTTTGCATTTGCAGAAGAATATGGTCACAAGACGGCAATGCCGCTAATAATGGACGATGTATTTGTCAACTTCGATCCAAGACGACTGAAGCAATGCTTCCAAGTAATTCGCGAGATTGCCGAGAGACATCAGGTGTTGTTCTTCACTTGTCACCCTCATGTGCTGCAAGCCGCATCCGAAGCTATTCCGAGCATTCAACTTATTGAATTGTAGCCAACAATTCAGCTTCCATTACAGAATCAAGCCGAGAAAGCCCTCGTCTTCAGGCATGGGATGAATCGGCTTAGGACAAAAGCTGTCTAATGACAGCTTAATTGTCCTACATTTCTGTATGTTTTTGTTGTAGTTATAGGTTGAAACTAATACAATTGGTCTATGGGACAAGAATATAGAACAACCTCAACCACCGTATCGCTAATAAACTACCACTTTGTGTTTTGTCCACGATACCGCAGAAAAGTATTGGTCAACCAAGTAGAAGCCCGGTTTAAAGAGCTTGTGAAGCAACTCTGCACGGAAAACAATTGGCTCATTGTTGCAATGGAAATCATGCCTGATCATGTCCATCTATTCTTGAATGTGCTTCCGGCCGATTCTCCATCGGACATTATGGCGAAATTGAAAGGAGCGACTTCACGTCACTTGCGTCAAGAATTCAAACACTTGAAGCACTTGCCAAGCCTATGGACGCGGTCATACTTTGTTAGCACGGCTGGAAATGTATCGAGCGAAACGGTTAAACGTTATGTAGAAGAGCAAAAAAAAAGGGGGTGAACACATGCAAACGGTAACCGTTCAAATTCGTATTTTTCCAACCCACCCCGTTTTATTGCAAGAGTCAGGAAAAGAATATATCAAAACCGTCAATCAACTAACCGAACAAGCGAAAGTAGAGGGCACTTTTCCCAAGATCTCCACTAAAAATGTTGAAGCTAACTTGCCATCTGCGGTAAAGAATCAAGCCATTCGAGATGCAAGAAGCATCCATAACAAAACAAAAAAGAAAGAGAGACGCCCCGTACTGAAGCGCAGAGTGTACTACGTGAATAACCAAAACTATTCGATTAGCGACAACGTAGTTGCATTTCCCATCATGGTGGATAGAAAAGTGCAGCGACTCCCGATTTCAGCCCGTATAACAGAGCGAGATCAACGTCTTCTGTCAAGCGGAAAGCGGGGACTATTAAAAGTCGTCGAAAAGATGGGTAAGTGGTATGTTCAAATAGCCATAGAAGTACCGAAAGAACAATCAGCGGGCAAAGCAACGATGGGAATTGACTTGGGATTGAAAGTACCGGCAGTCGTTGTAACCACGACAGGCAAAACAAAGTTTGTCGGCAATGGAAGACAAAACAAGTACATCCGTCGCAAATATAAAGAGCGCCGAAGGAAGATGGGTAAACTAAAAAAGCTAAATGCCTTGCGTAAGCAAGAAAACAAAGAACACCGCTACATGAAAGACCAAAACCACAAAATCAGCCGGAAGATCGTGAAAATGGCGATAGAAGAACAAGTATCGGTCATCAAGATCGAGAAGCTAACGAACATCCGCCAAACGACAAGAACAAGTCGTAAAAACGCTAAAAACCTGCACAACTGGACATTCCATCAATTGCAGATGTTTATCGCATACAAAAGCGCATTAATGGGTATTAAAGTCATCGAAGTAAATCCTGCCTATACATCCCAAACCTGCCCCAAATGCGAGAAGCGAAATAAAGCAATGGACCGAATGTATCAGTGTTCATGCGGGTTCCGCTCACACCGCGACAGAGTTGGAGCCATCAACATCATGCGTCAACCTGTGGTAGATGGTAAAAGTCTACCAGCCTAAGATGCTAGATATGCACTGTCTTAGGACGGGCTGATGGCACAGCCCCGTGTCAAAACTCCGTTTTGACATCGAACTTAGCAGTTGTCCAAACCAGAAATGGACTGTGGACGCACCAACTAGCTGAGAATCCCACGGCTTTAGCCGTGTGGAGTGTCAAGTAACCGGATTTACTCACCTAATCTACAATTCCTCCGTAGTTATACCAAACAACCCTTGCCCGCAGTTGAATCGCTCAAGCAACGTTGCTTACACAAATTAAACAAATAACACAAATAAGGACCGTCCGGAAATGCTGTGACCCCTAAAAGTTAGACAGTTTATTTTGTTAAGCGGAATGTGAGGTCTGAACTCGGTATTGTACCGGGCTCAGGCCTTTTAGTTTTGACTTAATTCGTTTGTGATTAT
>NZ_JCAUBA010000042.1:0-4273 GCF_059692235.1 Paenibacillus sp. J2R1T-4
GACAACGTTCAGGGTATAGATCTTCGTTGCGCCGCTATGCGCAGTGACTGTTAATGTTATTTCGTTCGGACCGACGGCTAACACGTTATCTGCTGGCTGCTTGATCAGCACAGCAGCATGGGAGTCAGCCTGGGTATATTCCACATTTACTGAAGTGGTGACATAAGGCACATACATCGTGTAGGTTAACGTGTCAGGGTCAAATCCTATGATCTTGCCGTCCACCGTCAGGCTGCTAAGGTTGGCGTTGCTGCTTAATACATGTACGTACCGAACAACCCAGGCGGTGTTTCCTGCAAGGTCTGTGGCTGTATAAGTCAGTTCATAAGTGTTAGGAACGTTAGTGTTGACCGCACCGTTCAGGGTTACAGCAGGAAGAACGGGGTTCTCGTGATCGGATACGGTAACGCCTTGATCGATATAAGTCTCTCCTTGCGAGATCGTGATGGACGCAGGCCCTTTTAATGAGATCAATGGAGCTTTACGATCGATCTGATTCACCGAAATGTGTTTAATCGCGTAACCGCCTGCTTCATTGACGGCGTACAAGGTGTAAGTCCCGTTCTCTGAAACCGTGAAGGTTGGACTTGTAATCGGTGTCCCTCCTGTTGCGATGTCAGCTGGACTTGCTGAACCCGGCATCCATTTGTACATCGTAGGAATAGGGCCTTCTACGACCGCACTTACCGTAACATTACCTGTAGTCGAGTAAGGTGCAGACGGATTAATACTGATGGCGCCGAACACAGGATCGAGCAAACGAATGACGTTCAGGGTATAAGTCTTCGTACTACCGCTATGCGCGGTGACCGTTAATGAGATTTCGTTCGGGCCGACGACTAACAAGTTATCCGCTGGCTGATTGATCAGCACAGTGGCATGGGAGTCTGCTTGGGCATAATCCACATTTACAGTAGTGGTGACATAAGGCACATACTTCGTGTAGGTTAACTTGTCAGGGTCAAATCCTATGGGCTTGCCGTCGACCGTCAAGTTGCTTAGGTTGGCGTTGTTGCTTAATACATGTACGTACCGAACAATCCAGGCAGTGTTTCCTGCAAGGTCTGTCGCCGTATAAGTCAGTTCGTAAGTACCAGGAACGTATGTGTTGACCGTACCGTTCAGGGTTATAGCAGGATCAGCGGGATTCTCGTGATCGGATACAGTAACGCCTGGATCGATATAAGTCTCTCCTTGCGAGTTCGTGATGGACGCAGGCCCTTTTAACGAAATCACGGGAGCTTTACGATCGATCTGATTCACCGAAATGTGTTGAATCGCGTAACCGCCTGCCTCATTGGCGGCGTATAAGGTGTACATCCCGTTCTCTGAAACCGTGAAGGTTGGACTTGTAATCGGTGTCCCTCCTGTTGCGATGTCAGCTGGACTGGCTGAACCCGACATCCATTTGAACATCGTAAGAGATGGGCCTTCTACGATCGCACTTACCGTAACATCATCTTTAGTTGAGAAAGATGCGGATGGATTAAAATTGATGGTGCCGATTACAGGGTCAAGCAAACGGACAACGTTCAGGGTATAGATCTTCGTTGCGCCGCTATGCGCAGTGACTGTTAATGTTATTTCGTTCGGACCGACGGCTAACACGTTATCTGCTGGCTGCTTGATCAGCACTGTAGCATGGGAGTCCGCTAGGGCATAATCCACATTTACAGTAGTGGTGACATAAGGTACATACATCGTGTAGGCTAACGTGTCAGGGTCAAATCCTATGGACCTCCCGTTCACCGTCAAGTTGCTTAGGTTAGCGTTGTTGCTTAATACATTTACGTACCGAACAACCCAGGCGGTGTTTCCTGCAAGGTCTGTTGCCGTATATGTCAGTTCGTAAGTACCAGGAACGTTAGTATCGACCGCACCGTTCAGGGTTACAGTAGGATCAGCGGTATTATCGTGATCAGATACGGTAACCCCTAGATCGATATAAGTCTCTCCTTGCGAGATCGTGATGGACGCGGGTCCTTTTAATGAGATCACTGGAGCTTTACGATCGATCTGATTCACCGTAATGTGTTGGATCGCGTAACCGCCTGCTTCATTGACGGCGTACAAGGTGTACGTCCCATTCTCAGAAACCGTGAAGGCTGGACTTGTAATCGGTGTTCCTCTTGTTGCGATGTCAGCCGGACTGGCTGAACCCGGCATCCATTTGTACATCGTAAGGGAAGGGCTTTCTACGACCGCACTTACCGTAACATCACCTGTAGTCGAGTAAGATGCGGATGGTTTAAAGCCGATGGCACCGATGACAGGGTCAAGCAAACGAACGACGTTCAGGGTATAGATCTTCGTAGCACCGCTATGCGCGGTGACCGTTAATGAGATCTCATTTGAGCCGACGGCTAGTAAGTTATCCGCTGGCTGCTTGATCAGTACAGCAGCATGGGAGTCTGCTTGGGTATACTCCACATTTACGGTAGTGATTACATAAGGCACATACAATGTGTAGGCTAACGTGTCTGGGTCAAATCCGATAGACTTGCCGTCCATAGTCAGGCTGCTTAGGTTGGCGTTGTTGCTTAATACATTTACGTACCGAACAACCGAGGCGGTGTTTCCTGCAAGGTCTGTCGCCGTATAAGTTAATTCATACATATTTGGAACGTTAGTGTTGACCGTACCGTTCAGGGTTACAGTTGGAAGAGCGGTATTATCGTGATCAGATACGGTAACGCCTTGATCGATATAAGTCTCTCCTTGCGAGATCGTGATGGACGCAGGCCCTTTTAACGAAATCACTGGAGCTTTACGATCGATCTGATTCACCATAATGTGTTGAATGGCGTAACCGCCTGCTTCATTGGCGGCGAATAAGGTATACGTCCCGTTCTCAGAAACCGTGAAGGTGTGACTCGAGATCGGTGTCCCATCGGCTATGATGTCATCCGGACTGGCTAAACCCGGCATCCATTTGAACATCGTAAGAGAAGGGCCTTCTGCGACCGCACTTACCGTAACATCACCTTTAGTTGAGAAAGATGCGGATGGATTAAAATTGATGGTGCCGATTACAGGGTCAAGCAAACGGACAACGTTCAGGGTATAGATCTTCGTTGCGCCGCTATGCGCAGTGACTGTTAATGTTATTTCGTTCGGACCGACGGCTAACACGTTATCTGCTGGCTGCTTGATCAGCACTGTAGCATGGGAGTCAGCCTGGGTATATTCCACATTTACTGAAGTGGTGACATAAGGCACATACATCGTGTAGGTTAACGTGTCAGGGTCAAATCCAATGGTCTTGCCGTCCACCGTCAGGTTGCTTAGGTTAGCGTTGCTGCTTAATACATGTACGTACCGAGTAACCCAGGCGGTGTTTCCTGCAAGGTCTGTCGCCGTATAAGTTAGTTCATAAGTATTAGGAACGTTAGTGTTGACCGCACCGTTCAGGGTTACAGCAGGAAGAACGGGGTTCTCGTGATCGGATACGGTAACGCCTTGATCGATATAAGTCTCTCCTTGCGAGATCGTGATGGACGCAGGCCCTTTTAACGAAATCACTGGAGCTTTACGATCGATCTGATTCACCGTAATGTGTTGGATGGCGTAACCGCGTGCCTCATTGGCGGCGTACAAGGTGTAAGTCCCATTCTCAGAAACTGTGAAGGCTGGACTTGTAATCGGTGTCCCTCCGGCTATGATGTCAGCCGGACTGGCTGAACCCGACATCCATTTGTACATCGTAAGGGAAGGGCCTTCTACGACCGCACTTACCGTAACATCACCTGTAGTCGAGTAAGGTGCAGACGGATTAATAGTGATGGCGGCGATGACAGGGTCGAGCAAACGAACGACGTTCAGGGTATAAGTCTTCGTAACGCCGCTATGCGCGGTGACCGTTAATGAGATCTCATTTGAGCCGACAGCTAGCACGTTATCCACTGGCTGCTTGATCAGCACAGTAGCATGGGAGTCTGCTTGGGCATAATCCACATTTATAGAAGCGGTGACATAAGGAACATACAATGTGTAGGTTAACGTGTCAGGGTCAAATCCGATGGACCTCCCGTCCACCGTCAGGTTGCTTAGGTTGGCGTTGTTGCTTAATACATTTACGTACCGAACAACCCAGGCGGTGTTTCCTGCAAGGTCTGTTGCCGTATAAGTCAGTTCGTAAGTACCAGGAACGTTAGTGTCGACCGCACCGTTCAGGGTTACAACAGGATCAGCGGGATTCTCGTGATCGGATACGCTAACACCTTGATCCAAATAAGTCTCGCCTTGCGGAATCGTAATGGACGCAGGCCCTTTT
>NZ_JCAUBA010000043.1:0-4176 GCF_059692235.1 Paenibacillus sp. J2R1T-4
CCCTTATTTCGAAGAGAACGGAGGCGGCAGCATCGTCAATTTCGCTTCGATGTACGGGATGGTATCGCCGGATCCACGTATCTACGGGGACAGCGGGGCGAACAATCCCGTCAATTACGGAGCAGGCAAGGCGGCGGTCATCCAATTGACCAAGTACTGCGCAGGCCACTTGAGCGGGAAGAATATCCGCGTCAACAGCGTCAGCCCCGGTCCCTTTCCCAATCCGGCGACCCAGCCTGACACCGCGTTCCTCCAAGAATTGAACAATAAAACGATGCTCGGCCGAACCGGCCGCCCTGAGGAGCTCGTCGGACCTGTGCTCTTGTTGGCTTCGCAAGCTTCAAGCTTCATGACCGGCACGAACATCGTGGTGGACGGCGGTTGGACCGCCTGGTAATCGAGCCCGACGCAACCTCATAGTGGATCGAATAAGGAGGCAGAACCCGTTACGGCTTTGCTGCAAGAGGACGAGAACCCGACGGACATTATGCAATGGCACAGAACGAGCCGCTGGCTGTAAAGGACGTGGCCACCCAACCTCAGCTGCTCGATTACGTGGAAAGCTTGCTGGTTCCTAACTTTTACCTGTGGTGCAGCGAGTTTATCGTCAAGGCTCCGCATTCGCCTAAGACCGTTCCTTGGCATCAGGATGCTTACTACTGGCCGCTCGCTCCGCATAATACCGTGACGGTATTTGCGCTGTGGGATGTGGATGAAGCGAACGGGGCGATGCAGGTCATTCCGCGTTCGCATAAGGTCGGCATCATCAAGCATCGCATAGCGGGCGATGAAGCGGTCTTGTCCTTCGAATTGGAGAAGGGCCATTTCAGCTCGGAGGATCACGCTGCGTATTCCGGCGGGGGGATTCTCGCTGCATGACGATGCGATCGTGCACGGTTCCTCCGGCAACGTCTCGGATCGTTGGAGAGTGGGATACATTCTTCGGTTCTCCGCAACGGAAGTTCGCTGCGACCTTTCGGTCAATCCGAATTTCTTGAGTTGACTTTATCCTAAAGGTGTCCGTCTCAAGAAGATACAAAAAATTTTTGCTTTCGGTAACAATAATGCGATCTGACGGCTTGTTAATGTGGCATCAAAAAGAAACCCTATTAATGTAAAATATTTATAAATTAACAAATAAGACGTTAGACGGTTTCTTTTTTCCGCCCCAGCGTTCGGATCGTAAAAAACCGGGCAAATCGCATATTTGTTATCCATAACAAAATTTTTATATTTCTTTTATGAAGCCGACCTTTTAGGATAAAGTCATGTCGAAGTACAAATCACGATTGTACCGACGAAAAAATAAATGGGGAGCGGGAAAATGTTGAAAAAGTCAAAGTGGCTCAGCTTGCCTGTAGCGGTCGCGCTTGCAGGAACAGTATTATGGGGGTGCTCCGGCGCCAAAAACGACGGGAATGGAAGCGCTTCATCGCCGGCGGCGACGAAACAGGCGTCTGCCAGTCCGGCGCCGTCCGGCGGCGGCAAACAGGATTTCGGCAAAGTCGTTCCGCTGCTTACGTCCATTAATAACAAACCGGGCGTGAAGAAAGTTGCCGAATATATTCAGAAGGAAACCGGCGTGCTGCTCGATCCCGTGTATGCCGACGATACGCTAACCAAGTTCAACATCATGGTGACGTCCAAGGAGACGGTAGATTTCGTTAGCATGAATTATGATGATTTCGTGAAAAATGTGTCCAAAGGACTGTTCATGCCGCTCGACGATCTCATTGACAAGTACGGTCCCAATTTGAAGAAAAAGGTTGATTCGGAAGCATGGGCCTGGTCGAAGGGACCCGACGGCAAAATATACGGTATTCCGAGCGTAAGCATCTCGACGCCGTATGTGCCGATGTTGCGTGCCGACTGGCTGAAGGCTGTCAATTTGCCGACACCGAAAACAGTCGACGAGTTTGAAAAAGCGTTAATCGCGATCAAAGCGGCCAATCCGTCGCAATCGGGCAAAGAACTGTACCCGCTCTTCCTCAATACAACTCAAGTCGACAATACGTGGCTCGGCTCGTACCTAAAGAACGGCAGCTCCTGGTGGAAAAGCGGCGACGGGACGTATTTGCCGCCCGAGATGGATCCGGAGTACAAGGACTATTTGGCGACGCTGCAAAAGTGGTTCAAAGCGAAGCTGATCCATCCGGAAACGTTTATCATCACGCAGCAAGGGAAATTGAACGAATTTATCATGCAAAATCTCGTCGGAGCGACAGGCTATTGGTACTCGGCCGGAATCGCCCCTGACTGGAACAAATTGCTGGAGAAATATCCGGACGCAACGTACGTAGCGGCGCCGTTAAGCGGAAAGTACAATAACGGGCTGCTCGCCGAGAAGCGGCCGAAACCCATAAGGGTCGTGAACGCCAATTCGAAAAATGCAGCCGGTGTCGTCAGGATGTTCGACTGGGTTGCCGAGGCACGGGAACATAACATTATTTCGCGCCAAGGCTTGGAAGGCGTTCACTGGAATTATGTCAACAAAGAGAAGTTCGAAGTTAAAATACAAGCGGCCAACGAGCTCGATCCCAATGATGTGTTTCAAGCCGGAGCCTTCGAAATCCTTGATCTGAACCCGCCGACGGAAACGAATGAGCGAGTAGTCGGCAATCCAAGAAATGACGAATATTACCGTACGTGGGATATCCTTGCCAAAGCGGAAAAAGAAAAGAGTTATTTGGCGCTCGATATGAAAATTCATCTGGAAGAGACGACGCTCCCGTCGATCCAAAAAAATAAAGCCACGCTCGATACGGCGAAACAAGAAGCGTTCATCCGCATCGTAACCGGCGAAAAACCGGTGTCCGATTGGGACAATTTTCTGGCAACGTGGAAGAAGATGGGGATGGACGACGTGATCAAGGAAAAGAATGAAGTTTACAAAAAAGCGGGGCTATAAACGCTGACCGATCTGGCTTGTGAACAAGCGCCTTGGCGCGCTTGTTCACGTACGTGATAAACGGGAGGATGCACACGGGAATGAACAACACCATGTTCCGGTCGATCAGGACTTACAAAGTATTTTATTTATTGGCTGCGCCGGGACTCCTTTATTTTCTCATCTTTCATTATGTTCCGATGATCGGCGCTGTAATCGCCTTCAAAGATTTCTCGCCTATTTTGGGCGTCAAGGGGATCTTCACATCACCGTGGGTGGGGCTTGCGCACTTCCAGCGGTTTTTCGATTCGTATTATTTTATGCGCATCTTCACCAACACGCTTGCCATTAGCGGACTCAAGCTGCTTTTCGGCTTTCCGGCGCCTATTGCGCTTGCGTTGATGATCAACGAAGTAGGCCGCCTCGCCTTCAAACGGTTCGTGCAGACGATCTCCTACTTGCCGCACTTCCTTTCCTGGGTTGTCGTAGCCGGCATGATGATCCTCTTTCTGTCTCCCACCTTGGGAATAGCCGGCGACCTGATGCGTTTACTCGGTCTAAAGGAGAATATTTTGTTTCTCGGCTCCAACACCCTGTTTCGTCCCGTATTGGTCGTCAGCTACGTATGGAAGGAAGTCGGTTGGGCCAGCATCATCTACTTGGCTGCGATCAGCGGCATCAGCCCCCACCTGTATGAAGCGGCTACGATCGACGGCGCGTCGCGCTGGAAACAGATGATCCATATTACGTTGCCTTCGATACGCAACATCATGAGCATCATCTTTATTCTGAACATCGGCCATATCCTCGATGCCGGATTCGAACAAATTTTCTTGCTTTATTCGCCAGCCGTATACGAGTCGGGCGACATCATCGACACTTATGTTTATCGCGAAGGATTGGTCGGATTGAATTACAGTTTTGCTTCCGCCGTCGGATTGTTCAAATCCGTCATTGCGATGGTTTTGATCATCTCGGCCAATCGGATTGCGAGACGAATGGAGACGGAAAGCCTATGGTAAGCAAAGCGGGGATCGCTTTCATTTATGGCAGTTTGACGCTGTTCGCTTTATCCGTGATCGCACCCTTTGTTTATATGATTGCGGTATCGCTTACGAACGAAACGATGGTAACCAACATGTCGATGAAGCATGTTTCTTTCGAAGCGTACAAAGTGGTTTTGACATCGGATAACCGATTGTTGAATGCCTTTCAGATGTCCGTTCGTCGTACGGTTCTCGGCACTGCCATGAACATGATCTTCTCCGTTCTGCTGGCCTATAGCCTGT
>NZ_JCAUBA010000044.1:0-3654 GCF_059692235.1 Paenibacillus sp. J2R1T-4
TCCAACGAAAGTTAGCCTTATATGAGATTCGTGTTCCTCGGACCAGAGATTTGCCGCTGACTTCCTTCAGATTCGACCTCACGGTCGACACCCTTGTCTTAAGCTATGGTTTACTACTGCCTTCACCATTCGGGACTTGAACCCTAGAGATAGCGCCCATGCTGGGCGCACATACAAACAACCGCTGGAAGCTTAGCTCCAGCGGTTGTTGTACAAATTACGGTTCAGCTTACTTGCAGTATTGCTCGAATGCATTCGAGAGATCACGAGCGATATCTTCCGCAGAACGATTCTCGATCTGGTGACGTTCGATCATATGAACCAGCTCGCCGTCCTTCATAAGTGCGATCGATGGCGATGATGGAGGGTAAGGCGCGAAGTATTCGCGTGCCTTAGCAGTAGCTTCCTTATCTTGACCCGCGAATACGGTGAACAAACGATCTGGCAACACTTCGCTCTGAAGAGCTTTGGCAACACCTGGACGGCATTGTCCTGCAGCGCATCCGCATACGGAGTTCACAACTACGAGAGCTGTACCCTCTGTATTGGCGAAGTTCTCTACTACTTCTTCAGGGGTCTTCAATTCGGTAATACCCAAGCGAGTTAAATCCTCGCGCATAGGGGTTACCATATCACGCATATAAGCTTCAAATGACATCGACATTGTCGCTTCACTCCTTCAATTATCATGAAATTTCCGATATGAAAATGTATGTTACTATATTTTATTATACATCGCCGCTCGGAAGAAGCAAAGCATTGTCACTCATTCCTATTATCCTTTTTGTTCCGGGTGCGAGTCGTTTTCATTATTTGTCGAAATGGTGCTGGCAGGATAGGCGACATCCTTGTCAGGATGCAGGAAAGTAGCTCCTGGATCGGTAGGGAGGATGCCCTTCTCAAAATAGTCACGATTCTCAGCGGTCTGGAAACCGATATCTTTATAAGGATGCACCCACTCGTCCCCCATCATCACGGCAGGATCCGTATCAGCGGTCCACTGCTGCAGTGGTGAATCTTCCGATTCGTACATATGATCGCCAATAACAACCCCGTGCTCATTCACAAAAACATCTCGAGGCCCTCTGCCATGCTCAAACTCCGGCAAAAAATTAATCTCGAACGGATCCAGATTCGGATCATCTTTGTTCGTTTCTTTATTCATATGTGCCATTCCCTCCTCGCTATCCTTCCTATATTTCACTTGTTATGTGGAGGGGCGGTTCGGTCCATCCAGCTTCTTATCGACGATATCACCGCTGGTTCCCTGATTATTCTTGTTCTCATTCTCACGCTCGTGTTCACGCTGCTCTAGCGAATCTCCTTTATTCTCGTTCGGTTGCATATATGTCATCTCCTTTCGTTTGTTCCTATTATGTGTATGGACGGGAAAAATAATCCCAATTATCGCTAATCCCAAGAACAGCAGCTGTGTGCTGCTCAACAAGAAGATAAGGGAATCGCTTGTCCGATCGAATAACGAGATCACTAGACCTCCTGCACCCACTGTAATAGCTGTTTCTCGGAAAATAGCTCCGCGCCCCGCTTCACCCGCGCTAACCTTCTTCCAAAGCCGATAGCCTAAGCCCAACGTCAATACCAACATATATACATTCAATGGATGGTAAAAGCTTTGCCCGAATCCGTCCTGAATGCCCCAAGGCAGATCCGTAGGACGTCCATAACGCCACAGCAGCATGGATGAAACGAGCATAGCGATTGTCGACCCGAATGCTAGCATATCCAGGAACAGCCGATACTCCAATCTCCCTTTTTTCAGGCGATAGGTGATGAACCCAGCCGCTGCGATCAACCCAATCCCAATCTCTCTTGATGATCCGCTCATAAGCAATAAAGTCATAGGCCGTTCCCAGAGCAGACTTGGAGTCGTCAGCAAGTGGCCCAGCTTCCAGAATACTAATACCAGTAAAGCTGCATTCATTAGAAGCTCTAGTAAGGGAGCAGCCTGATCTCCGAAATAACGCCAACGTAACCGGATAACTCCCCAACCGCATACTAGGGAAATGATTATTACGAGTAACCCTTTATTCAAGACAAATGGACCTATTTCGACAATCTCATTCATAGCTGTGATTCTCCTCTCAATCACTTGCTCAGCATCCGTATGTATTGCCCGATTGCATATTAAGAATTATAGCATTTAGCCGGTTATCCATGCGGGTTGTTTTGTAGTATGTACGGACATGCTGTATCATAGGGTTAAGCGTAGATTTGTATCTTTTTACACTATACAACAATTGTGATACGGGAGTCCTGATATGAAAGTAGATACCATTGTCATTGGCGGAGGCTCTGCCGGATTAATGGCAAGTGTAGCCGCCAGCTCACATGGAGCGAAGGTGCTGCTGATCGATAAAGGGGATAAACTAGGCCGCAAGCTGGGGATCTCCGGAGGCGGACGATGCAATGTAACGAATGCCAAGCCTATCGATGAGTTAATTAAGAATATTCCAGGTAACGGCCGATTCCTGCACAGTGCCCTGGCTCATTTCAGCAATACGGATATCGTGGCTTTCTTCGAAGGTCTTGGAATTCAGTTGAAAGAAGAAGATAACGGGAGAATGTTCCCGGTAACGGATAAAGCGAAGACAGTAGTAGACGCCCTCGTGAACCAGGCGAGACGACAAGGTGTACAGATCCGAACGAATAGCCCTGTAGATTCGGTGCAATACGCGGACGGAAGTGTCTCAGGTGTGAGACTGAGGAACGGTGAGGTGATTCGGTGCAGCAGCGTCATAATTGCAACGGGTGGCAAGTCGGTGCCGCATACCGGCTCTACAGGCGATGGTTACGCTTGGGCTGAGGCGGCTGGCCATTCGATTACGGAGCTGTTCCCAACGGAAGTTCCGCTGACATCGAATGATACGCTCATCCGCAGTAAGGAGCTTCAAGGATTATCCCTCCGAAGTGTCGCGCTCTCAGTCTGGGACGCGCGGGGTAAAGCATTGATCACGCATCAAGGCGATATGTTATTCACGCATTTCGGGTTGTCCGGGCCAATTGCCCTGCGTTGCAGTCAGTTCGTTGTGAAGCAAATGAAGAAGACTGGAGATCGCAAAGTCACTGTCAGTATTGACTTGTTTCCCGATCAGACGGATGAAGAGTGGTATAAAGACACACTTGCTCTAGCTGAGCAGGATGCGAAAAAAGCGATCAAAAATGTGCTGAAGCCGATCCTACCGGATAGGCTCATTCCGATCCTGCTTAGGCTGGCTAAGCTGGATGAGCATACAACCTACCACAATATTCCCCGGCAGCAGTGGATGGAGCTGGCTAAGACGGTTAAGCGTTTCGAGCTATCGGTCAACGGAACGTTATCGATCGAGGAAGCTTTTGTAACCGGAGGAGGGGTGAATCTTAAGGAGATTGATCCGAAGACGATGCAGTCCAAGTTGGTTGAAGGTTTGTTCTTCTGCGGAGAAATTTTAGACATTCACGGGTACACGGGCGGGTATAACATCACGGCTGCCTTTGCGACGGGTTATACCGCAGGAAAGCATGCTGCATTGGCTGGTGTTATGGAATCGAGTAGGAAGGAGTGATTAACTCCCGACCTCTCACACCACCGTACGTACCGTTCGGTATACGGCGGTTCATGAAATATTCCGTAATGAGTTATATCTGTCCATTAAA
>NZ_JCAUBA010000045.1:0-3616 GCF_059692235.1 Paenibacillus sp. J2R1T-4
TAACGCAACCTTGCCCTCCAGCGAGAAGCTGCTTTGGATGCTCATCGTTTAGTTCCCCCCGTAAATGCCGGCCGGCATGGTCAGCTTCAAATGCGAGATATCCCCGGCCAATGGCTTTGCGCCATCGCTTTTGGCGGAGTATCGTACTGCAAACCGATATTGCCGAGTCCAATGACTGCGGCACGATACCGGGTCAATTGCTTTGACTGCGTGTTCGTCATCATGTCCATCCTTCTATCAATTGATTTCGATCCTGCCCTGCATCATCTATTCAGTCGCAAAACGGAATGCGTAGATGTCGGCGTCCTTCAGCATGAAGCGGATCCGCACGGGCGTCCCCGCCAACTTGGCAAGCGTTCTCGCTTCTCCCCAGACGACGGCATGATCCAGCTCGTCACCGTACAGCACCTCGCAGTCGGCGAAGGTGAATCCGTTAATCGGCTGGCCTACTTCATCTTCCAGTTGCAAGGATACTGATCCGGCTGCAGAGGTCGCATAATTGAGCACGAGCCTCTCGCCCTCGAACACGACCGGCTTCGTGACGAAACTTCCCCCGTTATAGCCAGCGCCAACAGAAGCGAAACGATGCCGGGGGATGGTGAGACGCCGAATGTGCGTCTCGTCCCATTCGTAATGCTCGCACGAGTAGAAAGAAAACTCCTCCGGCGAAGTGTCGATGATTCCGCGTGCGACGATGTGGCTGCGTTCGGTCCAATTGCGCGGATTGCGCCCCGGCTTCGCCCACGCTTCGAGAAATTCGCGGTCCCAATGCAAGCCGTCGCGGCTCGACAGGATGACGTTATCAGAAACACCTACCTTTGGGAAATCTTTGATTTTATTTCGTTCCGGCATAAACCGCATCGGAAAGGACAAATACACATGCTCCGCGCCGGGACACAGCATCGTCGCATTCGTGTAGAAATGCTCAAGCGGCGCCGCTTCGTCGTACACGTTGGGTCGCTGCGGCCCCCAGTGCAGAAAGTCGGCCGACTCGCTGCTCTGGATACACCGGACGCCGGTAAACTCCGCCTCACCCGGCGATTGCTTGCGAAAATACCGGGAGTAGCATATGTAGCGCCGCTTGCCTTCATCCCAAAACGCCAAATTGTGCGAATCGAAGTTGCCGTCGGTAATGAGCGGCTCCTCCTGGATCAGCTCCCAATGCAAGCCGTCGGCGGAAACAAACCCGAACAGCCCTTCATTCCAATTTCCCGCAATCGCCTTATAGCGCTGATTAAGAGGGCAATCCGGATTCGTATCGAGGAAAGGGCTGAAATCGTGTGATAAATGTCCTGCCATGACGATATTGTTGCCAGGGAAAAGGTCTTGCAGCGCAATCCCCAGATCGGGACGCGCCCAACGGATGCCATCTTCGCTTTCGGCATAGCAGCAATACTGGGTCTCGTCTTCGTCGCTCAGCAAGCCGCTTGTCGCGCGATAGTACATCCTTATTTTGCCGCCATCCCGAAATACACAGGAATAAACGCCGCTGCCGATGCCCTCCCAAGGGCTGTCCATCGGCAGGGCGATTTCCTTGCGTACCGGATGATTCAGTTGCAGCTTGGCATTATCCAAACTTTCGATCAGATGCCGGTCGAGCAGCAGCTCGAGCCGGGTTCCGATCGCTACGGCTTGAGACATCTCGGTTCCTCCTAAAAGTTTTTGCGCCAGCAAAAATCCGGCATCGGAAGCATATACTTATCAGTTTCCGAAACGCAAGGCGTAAATATCGGCGTCCTTCAGCTCGAACTTGAGGCGAATCGGCTTGCCGGCAAATTTCGCCAGATTGGAATTGCCGCGCCACGTCACTTTACATTCGAGTTCGTCGCCGTAGATGACATCGCAGTCCTCGGTGCTGAAATAAGCGGCCGGCCAACCTGTATCGTCGATGATGCCAACACGAACCGAACCCGGCGCGGATGTCGCGTAGTTGAGATAAAGCGCATCGCCCTCGACCACGAATGGCTTCGTCGTGAAGACAGCGCCTGAGTAGTCGCCATGTACCGAAGCGAACCGGTGACGCGGAATGGTGACACGACGAACGTAGCTGTCATCCCATTGCTGGTGCTCATTGATATACATCGAGAACTCTTCAGGCGACGTTTCCACGATCCCCCATGCCGGCATCAAACTGCGTTGCGTCCAGTTTCTCTGGTCAAGTCCCGGACGCATCCATGCTTCAAGGAACGGGCGATCCCACTTGAATCCGTCCCGGCTCGACATCATCACGTTATCGGACACCCCTACCTTGGCGTGTTCCGCTATTTTTTGTCGTTCCGGTAAAAAGCGCATCGGGAAGCTGAGGTAGATGTGTTCGGCACCCGGACACGGAAACGTTGCGTTTGTATAGAAGTGCTCAAGCGGTACGTTCTTATCGTAAACGTTAGGCTGCGGTAGGGTCCAGTTCTTGAAATCGTCCGACGAATTGTTCTGGATTGCCCGGACGCCGAGGAAAATCGCTGAATCCTCAGGCGCTTCGATGTTGGAAGATTGGATTGAAGAGAAATAGCGGGAATAACAGACATAACTCTGTTTGTTCGGGTCCCAGAAGACCAGGTTGTGCGAGTCGAAAGCGCCTTTCTTAATGATCGGTTCCTCTTGGAACGGCTTGAAGTACAGGCCATTCTCCGAAACAAAGCCGAACAGTCCTTCCGGCGCATATCCGGCCACAGCTTTGTACTTTTCCTCGGGCGGACAGCCCGGGCGCTCATCGACGAACGGACTGAAATTATGCGCGATGGAGCCAAGCATAACAATGTTGTTGTTCATCGAACCTTCGAACTCATGAATGCCAAGATCAGGGCGTACCCAGTGAATGCCGTCATCGCTCTCGGCATAGCAGCACGACTGGCCATGCGACTTATCCGAGCTCATGTCGAACGTACCGCGATAATACATTCTGTATTTGTCGTCATGCTTGAACACGCAAGAGTATACCCCGCTGCCAAGTCCTTCCCACGGCTTCTCCATTCGCAGCACGATTTCTTCGCGCTTGGGCGGATTCAGTTTCAGGTACGCTTTCTCCATCCGGTCGATCAAAAAATTGTCGACAAACATTTCCACACGGTTGCCGATTCGCAACGGTTCTTGTTTCTTCGTACTCATGACGGTCTCCTCCTGAACTTGCTTCGTTAGTCAGCACTTAGTGCCATGAAATGTCATAACGGTGATGCGCTATAAAGACTCGTTCGTCCGTTAGCTATTGAAGTGGCACAAGAACTAGGCTTGCACCTTAAGCGCCGGTACGTCATTTGCTTCTGCTACTGTGTCGACCAAATGGCAGGACACATAATGGTCCTCCGTCCCCGCTACCTTAAGCAGCGTGGGCATTTCCGTCCGGCAAATGTCCTGGCACTTCCAGCAGCGCGGATGAAACCGGCATCCTTTCGGCGGATCAACCGGGCTCGGAACATCACCCGTCAGCACGATGCGTTCCTGCTTATTATCTAAGTTTGGTACCGGTATGGCCGACAGCAGCGCTACTGTATACGGATGCCGTGGCGTTTACCGCATTGAAATTTTTATCAATGATGTATTCGTTTGCCTTGCTGTAAATCTGTTCGAACACAAGCTCGAAATTTTTTCTGTATTGGTGCAATATTTCAAGCTGATCCGC
>NZ_JCAUBA010000046.1:0-2238 GCF_059692235.1 Paenibacillus sp. J2R1T-4
AGGTTAGAACTCCGATACGATCAGGGTGGTATCCCAACGGCGCCTCCTCAGAAGCTTGCGCTCCTGATTCTCAGGCTCCCACCTATCCTGTACAGATCGTACCAAAGTCCAATATCAAGCTCCAGTAAAGCTCCATGGGGTCTTTCCGTCTAGTCGCGGGTAACCTGCATCTTCACAGGTATTAAAATTTCACCGGATCTCTCGTTGAGACAGCGCCCAAGTCGTTACGCCATTCGTGCGGGTCAGAATTTACCTGACAAGGAATTTCGCTACCTTAGGACCGTTATAGTTACGGCCGCCGTTTACTGGGGCTTCAGTTCATAGCTTCGCCTTGCGGCTTACCACTCCCCTTAACCTTCCAGCACCGGGCAGGCGTCAGCCCGTATACTTCGCCTTGCGGCTTCGCACAGACCTGTGTTTTTGCTAAACAGTCGCTTGGGCCTTTTCACTGCGGCCCCCTCGGGCTATTCACCCTACCGAGGCACCCCTTCTCCCGAAGTTACGGGGTCATTTTGCCGAGTTCCTTAACGAGAGTTCTTCCGCGCGCCTTAGCATTCTCAGCCCACCCACCTGTGTCGGTTTACGGTACGGGCACCATCACCTGGCTAGAGGCTTTTCTCGGCAGCTTGAGATCATGACCTTCGGTACTGTAATTTTCCCTCCCCATCACAGCTCAGCCTTACGGTGTGCGGATTTGCCTACACACCAGCCTTACTGCTTGGACGAGCCATTCCATCGGCCCGCGTCACTACCCTTCTGCGTCACCCCATTGCTCATAACGGCTTACGGTGGTACAGGAATTTCAACCTGTTGTCCATCGACTACGCCTTTCGGCCTCGCCTTAGGTCCCGACTTACCCTGAGCGGACGAACCTTCCTCAGGAACCCTTAGGTTTTCGGCGGATCAGATTCTCACTGATCTTTTCGTTACTCATACCGGCATTCTCACTTGAATACAGTCCAGCTGTCCTTACGATCAACCTTCGACCCGTATTCAACGCTCCCCTACTGCACATTTACATGCACCCATAGCTTCGGTGGCGTGTTTAGCCCCGTTACATTTTCGGCGCAGAGTCACTCGACCAGTGAGCTATTACGCACTCTTTCAATGGTGGCTGCTTCTAAGCCAACATCCTGGTTGTCTGGGCAACTCCACATCCTTTCCCACTTAACACGCACTTGGGGACCTTAGCTGATGGTCTGGGCTGTTTCCCTCTTGACGATGGATCTTAGCACTCACCGTCTGACTCCCGGAATTCGAGTCTGTGGCATTCGGAGTTTGACTGGACTTGGTAACCCTTGGCGGGCCCCGCACCCAATCAGTGCTCTACCTCCACGACTTATTTCCGAGGCTAGCCCTAAAGCTATTTCGGGGAGAACCAGCTATCTCCGAGTTCGATTGGAATTTCTCCCCTACCCCCACCTCATCCCCGAGCTTTTCAACGCTCGTGGGTTCGGGCCTCCAGTGAGTGTTACCTCACCTTCACCCTGGACAGGGGTAGATCACACGGTTTCGGGTCTACGTCCACGTACTATGTCGCCCTATTCAGACTCGCTTTCGCTGCGGCTCCACCTTTTCGGCTTAACCTCGCACGGGAACGTAACTCGCCGGTTCATTCTACAAAAGGCACGCCATCACCCATTAACGGGCTCTGACTTCTTGTAAGCGCACGGTTTCAGGTTCTATTTCACTCCCCTCCCGGGGTGCTTTTCACCTTTCCCTCACGGTACTGCTTCACTATCGGTCACTAGGGAGTATTTAGCCTTAGCAGATGGTCCTGCCAGATTCCCACGGGGTTTCACGTGCCCCGCGGTACTCGGGATCCGTCTCGGAGAGAGCAAACTTTCGGCTACAGGATTGTTACCTTCTTTGATGGGCCTTTCCAGACCTCTTCACCTAGTTTACTCTTTTCTGACTCCATGTGAGACGTCCCACGACCCCAGCCCACAAGTGGACTGGTTTAGGCTGTTCCGCGTTCGCTCGCCGCTACTGACGGAATCACTCTTGTTTTCTCTTCCTCCAGGTACTTAGATGTTTCAGTTCCCTGGGTATGCCTCCGCTTATCCTATGTATTCAGATAAGGGTAACAACCTATTACGGCTGCTGGGTTTCCCCATTCGGACATCCCCGGATCAAAGCCTGCTTACGGCTCCCCGAGGCATTTCGTCGTTCGCCACGTCCTTCTTCGGCTCCTAGTGCCTAGGCATCCTCCGTGCGCTCTTATTTGCTTATCCATGA
>NZ_JCAUBA010000047.1:0-1647 GCF_059692235.1 Paenibacillus sp. J2R1T-4
CAATGTCATTAAGTTAAGGCGCATGGCCAAAAATCAAGAACAAGAGCTGGTTATCGAAAGATAGCCGGCTCTTTTTTTGCACGAAAAAGAGAAATAGGACTTGACAAGCAGTTGGAAATATGTGGCGAAGCCCCTTGAAAAACAGGAGGTTACGCCAATGAATGAGTACGCGAATTCGCTAAAAGAAACGCTGACATCCCTCATACGAGAAATGTCAGCCGCACCAGCACCTTATGTCAAAAACCCTAATAAAGATTTTACCCGAAAGAAAAAGCTGCCCTTTGAAACGGTTATGCAACTCCTGATCTCTATGGGCGGTAACAGCTTATATAAGGAACTCTTGGAATTGAAGGGCTATGACGTAAACACCGCAACCACTTCTGCTTTTGTCCAACAGAGGAATAAAATCCTACCGTCTGCTGTGGAATTCTTGTTTCACGAATTTACGCATTCCTATACGGATATCAAGCACTACCGAGGTTATCGGTTGCTTGCCATTGACGGTTCGGATTTGCATATCGCAACAGACCCTGCGGACACCAATACCTATTTTCAAGGTCAACCGAACACGAAAGGCTATAACCTGCTACATTTGAACGTAGCCTATGACCTCTGCAACAGACTTTACGTGGATGCCATTGTTCAGCCACGAAAGTTGTGCAACGAGGGAAGGGCACTGGCGGCTATGGTTGACCGTTCCCCGATCAAAGGCAAAACCATTGTTATTGCCGATCGAGGCTATGAAAGTTACAACAATTTCGCGCATATTCAGCGCAAAGGGTGGAACTACGTCATACGGGTAAAGGATGTGGATTCTAGTGGTATTCTTTCGAACTTGCGTTTGCCCTCTAGCGAAGCGTTTGATATTGACGTTCACCTGAGACTCACCAAAAGACAAACCAAAGAGGTCAAGGCCCATCCCGAGATTTACAGATTCATCTCTTCCACTTCTACATTTGATTTTTTGGATTTGAAGGAGCACTTGTTTTACCCAATTTCCTTTCGGGTTGTTCGTTTCGTCCTGCCTAATGGCACTTATGAATCCGTTATTACTAATCTTTCCGCTGCTGATTTCCCACCCGATGAGCTCAAGTCCATTTATAACATGCGATGGGGCATTGAAACCTCTTTCCGGGCCTTAAAATACACCGTCGGTCTGACGAGTTTTCACTCAAAGAGACAAGAGTCCATCATCCAAGAGATTTTCGCAAGAATGATTATGTACAATTTCGCTGAAATGATTACCTCGCACGTAGTCATTTCCCAAATGGATACACGGCACCCATACCAAGTCAACTTCACGGTTGCCGTTCACGTTTGTAGACATTTCCTGCGCTCACGGGACGATGAACCCCCGCCCGATGTTGAAGCACTGATTCGCAAAAACATTTTGCCGATTCGACCCATTCGCCCAGGGCAGCAGAATACGCGCAAAATCCGCTATAGATCAGCCGTTAGCTTCGTCTACAGAGTAGCATAATTTGTTTCACATGAACATTTTTTAAGCGGATATTCCATCCGCTTTGTTTGCTGTACGCTTTTTTCCTTGCTTGAATCAAAAAACAAACGGCACAGGGCTTTTCCCATGCCGTTTCGCTTTTCATTTTTATTCCCGGTTTTGTCTTGGAGTTTAACTTAATGACATTG
>NZ_JCAUBA010000048.1:0-1599 GCF_059692235.1 Paenibacillus sp. J2R1T-4
GACGATGGCGGAGGGGAACCACGCGTTCCCATCCCGAACACGACCGTTAAGCCCTCCAGCGCCGATGGTACTTGGACCGCAGGGTCCTGGGAGAGTAGGACGTTGCCAAGCACAAGAAGCCGTTTCTTTGCAAATATGCGAAGGAGCGGCTTTTTCTATATACATGTATCCGAAGAATAACGAACAATGCTTTCCGTTGGGGAACGCTGGCTTGAGAAAGAAATAGTTGCTAGAATGGCAACTAAAGGCGGTTAGTTGCCGCCTGGAGAGTGATTAGTTGCATAAAATGCAGCTAAACCAGCAAATAGTCCGACAGGTGAGAGTAAGGGTGGCGATAGTTGCAATATAAGCAACTACAACAGTGTATTTCCATTTATGGCGACATTAGTTGCTTGAAATGCAACTAATCCTAATTCAGAACCCGGGGAAAGTCACAACAAAGTGTGAATGGAGAGTGTGAAGATGTCGGTTAAGCCGGTTTCCTTTTTCTCAGCAGCCTTATTCAGTCGCAAGACATGTTATGTTGTAACTCCGCCCAGCTATGAGCTGTCAGACCGCAGATATCCCGTTATGTACATGCTGCATGGCATGAATGGAACAGAAGTGAGCTGGATGAATAATGCCAAGGTGCAGGAAACCGTTCTGAAGCAGATGGAGTCTGGCGAATTGCCCGAGTGTATAGTAGTAATGCCGAATGACGGGGAATATGGACAAGGGACCTTTTATATGGATTGGTACGACGGGACCGGCAACTTCGAGCAGTATATAGTGCATGATCTCATTCCATTCATTGATAATGAATATCGTACTTTGGCAACCAGGGAAAGTCGTGTCGTCTGCGGCTATTCGATGGGGGGATTCGGGGCGTTCTCTTTGTCGCTGCGACATCCGAGCCTGTTCGGTGCTGCTACAAGCTTGTCGGGTGCACTCGCAAGTATCGCTGAATTACCTTACAGAGAGTTTATACGATCGCCGATTTATCCGCGTATGGTGGGTCCTGTGAATGGGCCATATGCTCGCGCTCATGATTTGGCCGTGCTTGCAGCACAACGTCTGGAAGAAGGAACAATGCCTGCTCTGTACTTCGATTGCGGGACGGAAGATTTCCTTCATCCATTAAATGCCGGGTTTCACAAGTTTCTGAATTCCATAAGCTATACCCATGTTTACCGCGAGTTCCAGGGGGATCATAACTGGAGCTATTGGATCGAACATTTGCCTGATACGCTTGCTTTCTTTAGTCAATTTTGGGCGCAGAGCGGCGTCTATATGGAGCAATAAGATTTATGCGAAAGAAAGTGTTGCAAGGTGTTGGGCGATGTGTTATTATATTTCTTGCCGCTAAAAATGCTCTGCAAAACTTAAAGTGTTGCTGACGGTGATAGACGATTTGTTCCTTGAAAACTGGATAGCGAAAACGATAACGAGAACTAGAGCAATCTAGATGTGTTTGAAAGGCTTGGAACTGACATTTTCCATTTGGAAAAGTCATGGATAAGCAAATAAGAGCGCACGGAGGATGCCTAGGCACTAGGAGCCGAAGAAGGACGTGGCGAACGACGAAATGCCTCGGGGAGCCGTAAGCAGGCTTTGATCCGG
>NZ_JCAUBA010000049.1:0-1357 GCF_059692235.1 Paenibacillus sp. J2R1T-4
AGATTTCCCAATTAGTAAGACCCCTTGTAGACAACGAGGTTGATAGGTTCGAGGTGGACGTGCAGTAATGCATGGAGCTGACGAATACTAATCGGTCGAGGGCTTATCCAACACACTCATACCCGAGTGACAAGCACAACAAACACGGCTCGTTACCGTTATTCGCATCCAGTTTTCAGGGTACAACCCTGAATGTAACATCTGCCTCATCGTTTGGTGACGACGGCGGAGGGGAACCACGCGTTCCCATCCCGAACACGACCGTTAAGCCCTCCAGCGCCGATGGTACTTGGACCGCAGGGTCCTGGGAGAGTAGGACGTTGCCAAGCAGGAGCAGATAAGCAAAAGACCCGCACATCATGTGCGGGTCTTTTGCTGTCTAGATTATTACAATTCAAGCCTGAGCTTATCGAATGAAGCGAATTAGTTGCAAAACCGGAAGCTGCTAGGTCTCGATTGCACGATTCCGTAGTGTGATTTCCACCTTCCTTAAGCTAAATCGCTGTTCTTTTCTCCTTCACTCCTGCTTGTCGTGGTTAATTTGGATTATAGCGTTATGCCCGCTCACAGATAAGCCATGTTACTACTGCCTATTTGGGCCATTTCATCACTCAAGCACGAATTAGCCAATCTGACTATCCCTTATTTCTGCACTCTGAACCGAATTTTCTCAAAATCAGGCCAATAACCAGTAGTAAAACTTGCTATTTCAGCCAAAGCCGTCTTGTTCGACGAAATAACCTATGCTAGCAGTGGCTAACAGATCTCAACAGGATCTATGCAGTAACCACAACCGCGCTATTCGCTCACACACCCGTTTTGCTCGAATTAGTTGCAAAACCGCATCTAATCCCACACCCCTCGGCTCTTTTGACCGAATTAGCTGCCAAACAGCAACTAATCTACCTTGAGAGGCCGGGAAATGACGATTTGCTATGATTAATTGCTTTTATGCAACTAAATGCGCGAGTCCGATCAGCGTGGAACAATTTAATTGCTTTTTCGCAACTAATATTAGAATGCTAAGCTGAAACCGGAGTAGTGTGTGGATGGAGAGGGAGAAGTGGGCATAGAGCGTCGGAACCGAAGTAGTGTGTGGATGTAGAGGGAGAAGTGGGCATAGAGCGTCGGAACCGAAGTAGTGTGTGGATGTAGAGGGAGAAGTGGGCATAGAGCGTCGGAACCGAAGTAGTGTGTGGATGTAGAGGGAGAAGACGGCATAGAGCGTTGGAATCGGAGTAGTGTGTGGATGTAGAGGGGGATAGACGGCATAGAGCGTTGGAACCGGAGTAGTGTGTGGATGTTAGAGGGAGAAGACGGCATAGAGCGCTGGAACCGAAGTAGTGTATGGATGTAG
>NZ_JCAUBA010000050.1:0-1342 GCF_059692235.1 Paenibacillus sp. J2R1T-4
CATGAATCCAGTAATAGGTCTGGATATTTCTAAGGGTCAAAGTGAAGGTCAAGCATTCTTAAACAAAGGGCAGCCATATGGAAGAACGTTTCGGTTCCTTCATACTCAGGAAGGACTTCAGGATCTAGTAAACATCATTCACGATGTTCGGAGCAAAGCTGGCTCCTCCCCTACTGTCATCTTAGAATCAACGGGGCATTATCATCAGGCTGTTATACAATTTCTTGAGGCACAGGATACTTTATTTTTGGTGGTCAATCCCCTTATTTCTCACCAAGCCAAGAAGTCCAGCCTTCGAAAAGTGAAAACAGACGCTGTGGATGCGTTTAAGCTTTGCGAGCTCTACTACAAAGAGGAATTTGAAACTCATAAACAAAGAGGAATTCAGTTGCTCAATCTCCGTCACCTGACGCGTCAACATGAATCGATCACTCATATGTATGTCCAAGCTAAACTACACTTTCAAGCTGTATTAGACCAAGTCTTCCCCGATTACAGAGGAATCTTCGGGGATTTGTACTCCAAAGTTTCCTTGTCGTTGCTTAAAGAATTCCCGACATCCAAGATCATTTTGAATTCGGGAGAAGCAAAGCTTGCGGATCGGATCGCTTGTCTCTGCCCCAGTCGATCAGATAACTGGGCCATAGATAAAGCTAAACTCATTATGAAAGCTGCCGTAAATAATCCCTTTCAAGAAACCAACTATAGCAGCCATTTGATTAGCATTAACCTATACATCGAGTTGCTTCTTCAATACCAAGAGCACCTATCCCACCTTGAAAAAAAGATTGATGCTCTTGCTAAAGAAGTAGAAGAGTTTATGATTATCCAATCGATTCCTGGGATCGGAAGCAAGATCGCGGCAACGATATTGTCTGAGATCGGGGAAATCCATCGGTTCAATCATGCTAAGAAATTAGTAGCCTTCGCTGGAGTCGACCCCAGTGTTTATTCGTCAGGAAAGTTTACAGCGACAACCAACCGCATAACCAAGCGAGGCTCTAAACAACTGCGTCATACCTTATATCTCGCCGTCATATGCGGGCTGAAGAATTCAAGAAATAAAAAGCTGCGGGAATTCTACGATAAAAAACGTGAAGAAGGAAAACCATACCGAGTAGCCATTGTAGCCTGTATCAACAAGCTCCTTCACTGGATTTATGCAATCTTAATAAAGAAACAACTCTTCCTTGATTTAGATTAAATCCCATACTTATCATCTAAATGAAAATACTTCCATCTCTGAAAAGGAAGCTTCTTAAGCATGACCACTTTTTAGTATAAGGTATGGGTTTAAATAATTTAAGAGAAAAATGTTGACAAACTATTAGCTGGTTTTAGC